>JBEGOT010000070.1:0-8604 GCA_041181865.1 Actinomycetota bacterium
TAGATCGCCAAACCACATATGCGCCATTTCGTGCAGCACTGTGTTTGCACGCTGTTCATATGCAGCTTGGGTTACCTTTGAGCGGAACACATAATCTTCGTGGTGAGTAACACAACCAGCATTTTCCATTGCACCGGCATTAAATTCTGGAACGAATAGCTGATCGTATTTACCAAATGGGTAACCGGTTTCGAATGCATCTTCGAAGTACTTGAAACCTTGCTTGGTCACAGTGAATAAGTCATCTGGATCTAAATATTCAGCAAGTGATTTCCGGCAGAACAGACCAAGTGGGTAAGTACCGTATTTACCTTTATATTCATCGCGCACTTCGTGATAAGGGCCAGCGACGATTGCTGTTATATAAGTAGACATCAAATGAGTAGGCGCGAATTCGTACTTAAGCGCGCCTTCTCCTGCAGGAAAACCTTGTGGTGTTGGACTGTTACTTTGAACTTTCCAGTGAGCTGGTGCAGTGACCGTGAATTGGTAGGTGGCTTTTTGATCTGGCTGGTCAAAGCAGGCAAATACGCGGCGGGCATCTGCGATTTCAAACTGACTATATAAATAGACCTCATCATCAACTGGATCGATGAAGCGATGCAATCCTTCGCCAGTATTCATGTATTTGGATTCGCCAGTAACCACAAGAGTGTTATGGCTAGCTAAGCCAGTTAAGTGAATACGGAAACCATCGTGATTTGAAAGATCAACAGTTTGGCCGTTTAGTTCAATACTGGTGACTTTCGGGGCAATGTAATCAACCCAAGTTGAATTACCTTCGCGGCCAGCAAAGTGGATTGTGGTTTTGCTCGGGAAGTTATCCCCGCGACCAGTTAAGTCCAGTTCGATTTCATAGGACTTGGCAGTAACCACAGCTGAGCGCTGCGAGGCTTCCAGGCGGGTGATATTTGTACCAGACAAAAGTTCTCCTAATAAAAATGGAGCGGGTGACCGGGATCGAACCGGCATGGCCAGCTTGGAAGGCTGGGGCTCTACCATTGAGCTACACCCGCATGAATCTGCCTTCTGGCAAACCTCGAATTTAGATTATCGCATTATTTCGAATAGACTTCATCAGGTCGTCGGGGCGTAGCGTAGTGGCTAGCGCGTCTGCTTTGGGAGCAGAAGACCGAGAGTTCGAGTCTCTCCGCCCCGACCATTTATTTTTTAAATTGCTCGTAATTAAATAGGAGACCTGTGAAAAGCGCAGTCGAAACCCTTTCCCCAACCCGCGTAAAAATCACGGTTGAAGTTCCTTTTTCTGAATTATCAGAAAGCATGAATGTTGCTTACGAGCGCATTGCAAAGAGTGTCAACATCCCAGGTTTCCGTAAAGGCAAAATTCCACCACGCATTATCGATCAGCGTTTCGGTCGTGGGGCAGTACTTGAAGAAGCTGTTAACGATGCAATTCCAAGCACTCTTGCAAAAGCTCTAGTTGAAAATAAAGTTTCGCAGCTTGGTCGTCCAGAAGTTGATGTCACCAAGATTGATGAATCAGAAGGCCTTGTTTACACAGCTGAACTAGACATCCGTCCAGAATTTGATCTACCAAAATTTGAAGACCTAAAAGTTGCTGTCGATAACCCAGATGTCACCGATGATCAGGTTGAAGACCAGCTAAAGGATCTTCGTGCTCGCTTTGGTTCACTTAAGCAAGTTGACCGCGAAGCTGCCGATGGCGACATTGTGATGATCGATCTACGTGGAACCCACGATGGCCAAGAAGTTGAAGACATTGCAGCCAATGCGATGAGCTACGAACTTGGTTCAGATGGCATGGTTCCTGGATTTGATGACGCGGTTCGTGGCGCAAAAGCAGAAGACATTCGCACATTCGTTTTCACCCCAACCAACGGTGCTTGGACTGATAAGGCAATTGAAGTTGAAGTGACAGTTCGCTCAGTTCGCGAACGTGAACTTCCAGCAGCCGATGATGAATTTGCCAAGCTAGCAAGTGAATTCGACACAATCGCGGAACTTCGCGATGACATTCGCACCCGTCTTGGTCGCCTTCGCTTAGTTGAACAGGCTTACCAAGCCCGCGATCTAACCCATGACGCTTTGATGGAAGCTGTGAAAGTTGAAGTTCCAGAAGGTGTAGTCAAGGAAGAAATCGATGCACACTTCGCTGATGGTCATGGCGATGACGCCCATAATGCAGAGTTTGAGCAAACAACTCGCGCTGGTTTCAAGAGCCGAATGATCTTAGACAAGATTGCCGAAGAACAAGATGTTCAAGTTAATGACGCTGAACTTTCCCAGTGGTTAATTAATGAAGCCCAGCGCTATGGCATGGCCCCAGATCAGTTCGCAGATCAGTTAGTGCAAAACGGACAGGTTCAAGGCGCAATTGCCGAAGTTCGTCGAGTTAAGGCACTGTCACTTGTGCTTGAAAGCGTTCAGGTAACTGACAAGTCTGGTAACAAGGTTGATCTCGAATCAGTACTCAAGCCAAACCAGTCTGTTGAAGAATTCATCTCAGATTTCGCAAGCAATTCTGACGAAGAAAACTTCGAAGCCGACGAATAAGCCAGTGCTTCAGCACTGACTTAATTTCTTCATCCAAATAATCGGCTTCGGGCTTACTTTTTACCTTTAGAGCGAACACGGGCAGGTCTGACTGCACTTTTGGCGCACCCCTCATTTAGGGTTAAGGCATCACAAGAATTCAAGGAGACATCTTGAGCGGTATCCAAGTACCAGGGCTTGAAGTTCCAAGCATGCGAACTCCAACCCCTAATGGTCAAGGTTTTGGCGACTCAGTTTTCCAGCGCCTTTTACAAGATCGAATTATCTTCCTTGGTTCCCAAGTTGAAGATCAGATGGCTAACACCATCTGTGCTCAGATCTTGTTACTTGCTGCTGAAGATCCAGAAAAAGATATTTTCCTTTACATCAACTCACCAGGTGGGTCAGTAAGTGCCGGTATGGCAATTTATGACACCATGCAGTTTGTTAAAAACGATGTGGCAACTGTTGCCATGGGTCTTGCGGCATCAATGGGTCAGTTCTTACTTTGTGCTGGCGCGCCAGGCAAGCGTTACTCACTTCCACATGCTCGAATCATGATGCATCAACCATCAGGTGGCATTGGCGGTACTGCATCAGATATTCAGATCCAAGCTGAACAAATGATGTATACCAAGACCAAGATGGCTGAACTTATTGCCGAACACACCGGTCAGTCAGTTGCCACCATCACCGAAGACTCAGATCGGGACCGCTGGTTTACCGCTACTGAGGCAAAAGACTATGGATTTGTTGACCACGTTGTGCGCAGTGCTCGCGACGTTGCAGGCGAAGGCGGTACCGCATAATGACTAATTTTGATTACTCACCTCAGGCTCGTTACATCCTGCCTAGTTACATCGAACGCACCCCTCAGGGCATTCGTGAATACAACCCTTATGCCAAGTTGTTCGAAGAGCGCATTATTTTCCTAGGTGTTCAGATCGATGATGCCTCAGCAGACGATGTGATGGCTCAGCTTTTGGTTCTTGAATCACTTGATCCAGAGCGCGATATTCAGATTTATATCAACTCTCCAGGTGGTTCATACACAGCAATGACTGCAATTTATGACACCATGCAGTTCGTTAAGTGCGACATCCAGACAGTTTGTTTAGGCCAGGCGGCATCTGCAGCATCAGTATTACTTGCAGCTGGAACACCAGGAAAGCGCTACGCACTTCCACACGCTCGCGTACTAATCCACCAGCCATACACCGAAGGTGGCGGCCAGGGATCTGACATTGAAATCCAAGCACGTGAAATCCTGCGCATGCGCGATGAAATGGAAACTATCTTTTCAAAGCACACCGGCAAACCAGTTGATGAAATCCGTCGCGATATCGAACGCGACAAGATTTTGACCGCAGACCAAGCCAAGGAATACGGCATCATCGACCAGGTTCTAGCCACCCGCGTACCGCTTAAGTAAGCAACTTAACTAAGCGACAGATTTCGGTCACAAACGAACAAGCTTGAAGATGCTGCACAGTAAATGTGCATATAAATCAAGGCAAGTTCAATTACACAGTTGTAATTCGGCGCGCGCTGGGCGTTTAATCCAACGGATTGTCGGTTAATCGAGATATCGTTATTTAGCGCCCGAGCCCGTCGGGTACACACTTTATTCCCCCAGGAGGTGCGTTCACCATGGCTCGTATTGGCGAAGGTGGCGACCTGTTGAAGTGTTCGTTTTGTGGAAAGAGCCAAAAGCAAGTTAAGAAATTAATTGCTGGCCCTGGCGTCTACATCTGCGACGAGTGCATCGACCTTTGTAATGAAATCATCGAAGAAGAGCTCGGCGAAAGCGTAAACCTTGGTTGGGATGAACTTCCTAAGCCACGTGAAATCTACTCATTCTTAGATCAATATGTAATCGGTCAAGAAGTTGCTAAGCGGGCACTTTCAGTTGCGGTTTATAACCACTACAAGCGCGTTCAAGCTGGGGCAAATCAATCACCACGTGAAGACGCGGTTGAACTAGCTAAATCAAATATTTTGTTACTTGGCCCAACTGGTTCAGGTAAAACTCTTCTAGCCCAAACCCTTGCTCGCATGCTAAATGTGCCATTTGCAATCGCCGATGCCACGGCATTAACCGAAGCCGGATACGTTGGCGAAGATGTTGAAAACATCCTGCTAAAACTTATTCAAGCTGCTGACTATGACGTCAAAAAAGCTGAAACCGGCATTATTTATATCGATGAAATCGACAAGGTGGCTCGCAAGAGTGAAAACCCATCGATTACTCGCGACGTATCTGGCGAAGGTGTTCAGCAAGCCCTGCTAAAGATTCTTGAAGGCACAACTGCTTCAGTTCCACCTCAAGGTGGTCGCAAGCACCCACACCAAGAATTCATTCAAATTGATACCAGCAATGTTCTGTTTATTGTTGGTGGTGCATTCGCTGGTCTTGATGAAATTATTCGTCAGCGTATCGGCAAGAAAGCACTTGGCTTCACCGCAACAGTTGAAGTTGATGACATGAGCGAAACAGACATCTTCTCGCATGTAATGCCAGAAGATATGTTGAAGTTTGGCATGATTCCAGAATTCATTGGCCGTCTTCCAGTTTTCACATCAGTTGCCCAGCTTGATCAAAAAGCACTTGTTGCAGTTTTGACTGAACCAAAGAACGCGTTAGTTCGTCAGTACCAAAAACTATTTGATCTAGATGGTGTTGAACTTGAATTCACAACTGACGCGCTTGAAGCAGTTGCGGATCAAGCAATCCTTCGTGGCACAGGTGCTCGTGGCCTGCGCGCGATTATGGAAGAAGTACTTCAACCAGTTATGTATGACATTCCAAGTCGTGAAGATGTTGCTCGCGTAGTAATTAATCGTGAAGTAGTGCTTAAGAACGTTAACCCAACGCTAATTCCACGCGAAGTGCCAAGTGCAAAGCGCGTACCTAAGGAAAAATCAGCGTAATTTCATTAATCGCTAGTTGGCGCGAGTTCAATTTCAATCGAAATAGGGCTCGCGCCTTCTGCATATTCAAACTCGGTAATCACGCGGCCGGCTGCTCGAAGATCAGCAGCTACCAGTTTAATTTGAGAAATTACATCACTTGGCGCTGTAATTACAGCCTTGGAAATCTCAGCCTTCATCGAAACTTTGGCTTCACTCTTGACTTTGCGAAGTTGCGAGATAACTTCAGCGGTTATCTGGTTAAGGCCCGCATCACCGCCGCGAAGTTCACTTGACGTTGGCCAAGAGGATGTGTGAATCGAACCATCTTTAAACCAGGACCAAACTTCTTCGGTTACAAATGGTAGGAATGGTGCGAAAAGTTTAAGCAGTACAACAAGAGCGACATTTAGCGTTGCCTTAGCTGACGCACTATCAGCATCACCTTGCAAGCCATAGGCACGGTCCTTAACTATTTCTAAGTGGTCATCACAAAATGCCCAGAAGAAAGTTTCAGCAACCTCTAACGCTTTTGTGTAGTTGAACTGCTCAAAGGCTTTTGTCGATTCATCGACCACTTCAGCAAGTGCCGCAAGAAGCGCTTTATCTAGGGGATTGCTAATCGCTGAAGCGGGCGCGCTTCCTTGCATAAGTGTGAACTTGCTGGCGTTAAGAATCTTTGTGGCTAAGCGGCGACCAATTTTCATCTGGCCAACATCAAATGCGGTGTCAGTTCCTGGACGACCACTTGCTGCCCAGTAACGAACACCATCGCTGCCGTGTTCATCAAGGAGATCAAGTGGGGTAACAACGTTTCCTTTAGATTTACTCATCTTCTTGCGATCTGGATCAAGGATCCAACCACTTATTGCGGCATGCTTCCACGGCAAACAATCTTCTTCAAAGTGCGCGCGAACTACAGTGCTAAATAACCAAGTGCGAATAATTTCGTGAGCTTGTGGCCTGACATCGAATGGGAAAACACGTTTCCATAAATCTTCATCAACACTCCAGCCACCAGCGATCTGTGGTGTTAACGAAGATGTTGCCCAGGTGTCCATTACATCTGGGTCACCAATGAAACCATTTGGCTTGCCGCGCTGTGCTTCTTCATAACCAGTCGGCACATCTGTTGATGGATCGATTGGTAGCACTTCATCTTTAGGTGTTAGTACTTGATCCCAAATTGGATTACCTTCACCATCAAGTGCATACCAAACCGGAATCGGCACACCAAAGAAACGCTGACGGCTAATTAACCAGTCGCCATTTAGGCCTTCAACCCAGTTTTGGTAACGAACTTTCATGTGATCTGGGTGCCAAGTGATGTTGCGACCGCGATCAACTAGCTTTTCGCGAAGATCTTGATCACGACCACCATTTCTGATGTACCACTGGCGAGTGGTCACAATTTCAAGTGGCTTATCGCCTTTTTCAAAGAATTTAACTGGGTGAGTAATCTGCTTTAGTTCACCAACAAGATCGCCAGATTCACGAAGTAATTCGGCAATTTTTTCTTTCGCAGAATGCGCCGTTAGTCCAGCAAGTGCGGCGTACGCTGCTTTTCCATTTTCAGTTTCAATCCATGAAGGAATTTCAGAAAGGATACGACCATCCCAGCCAATAATTGGCCGAGTTGGAAGCTGGAGTTCACGCCACCAAGTTACGTCTGTGACATCACCAAAAGTACAGATCATCGCAATACCTGAACCCTTTTCAGGATCAGCTAAGTGATGTGCAACCACTGGAACTTCAACACCAAAAATTGGGGAGGTAACGGTTGTGCCAAATAGTAGCTGGTAACGATCATCTTCGGGGTTTGCAACCAGTGCAACAACTGCCGGAATAAGTTCAGGTCGAGTTGTTTCTATATATAAAGGTGTGCCGTCAGGTTTTTTGAAACCTATCCGGTGGTAAGCACCTGGCCGTTCGCGATCTTCAAGTTCTGCTTGGGCAACGGCAGTGCGGAAAGTTACATCCCAAAGGGTTGGCGCTTCAGTTTGATAAGCCTCGTTACGACCTAAATTACGAAGGAATGCACGCTGTGAGATTGCTCGGGCTTTAGCGTCGATGGTTTGGTAAGTCATCTTCCAATCAACGCTTACGCCAAGACGACGCCAAAGATCTTCGAAAGCTTTTTCATCTTCAATCGTTAGTTGTTCACATAGTTCAACGAAATTGCGTCGAGAAACCGGAATTTGGTCTTTGCCAGGTTCAGCCGGTGGTGTGAAGTTTGGATCATAGGGAAGTGACGGATCGCAGCGAACCCCAAAGTAGTTCTGCACGCGACGTTCAGTCGGTAGACCATTGTCATCCCAGCCCATTGGGTAGAAAACTTTCTTACCATTCATGCGTTGATAGCGCGCGATGCAATCAGTGTGCGTATAAGAAAATACGTGGCCTACGTGAAGCGAACCTGAAACTGTTGGCGGCGGTGTATCGATTGAAAATACCTGGTCGCGAGTTGCGCTGCGATCGAATGAATAAGTGCCTTGGCTTTCCCATGCGCCAGCCCACTTGCGGTCAATCCCATCAAGTGTTGGTTTTTCAGGCATACGATCGGCGGTCATGAGCCTTAATTCTACGAGGTAATTAAGCAGGTAAATAAATGCGTTTAGTTGATACCTAGAATTAACCCATGTCTTCTGATTCCCCAATCGCCGAATTAAAGCGCGTTGAAGAAGTTCTGGAATCACGCCAACCTGAAACGATCATTGAGCCAAGTCTTGATCGAATAAGTCACTTGATGACACTGCTTGGTGACCCGCAGCTGGCATACCCAGTTATTCATGTCACTGGCACAAACGGCAAAACTTCAACCTCTCGCATGATTGAATGCCTGCTTCGCGAGATGGGTTTAAATACTGGCCTTGTTACCAGCCCTCATCTGCACCACATTACTGAGCGGATTCGCTTCAATGGCGAACCAATTAGCGCTGAAAAGTTCGTAGAAACTTACGACGAGATTGAACCATTTTTAGCACTTGTTGATACGGAAAGCTTGGCAAGTGGTGGCCCAGCGATGAGTTACTTCGAAGTCGTAACTGGAATGGCATTTGCCGCGTTTGCAGATGCGCCAGTTGATGTTGCCATCGTTGAAGTTGGCATGGGCGGCACCTGGGATGCCACAAATGTGGTGCAGCCAATCGTTTCAGTTGTGACTCCAATTGGGTTAGATCA
>JBEGOT010000071.1:0-7137 GCA_041181865.1 Actinomycetota bacterium
CGTCATAAGTACCCTTAGGCGCTTTAAACAAATCACTCATGTTGCCGATAATCCTTGACTAACTCTTGTTAAATACGGGTTGCTTCGAAGTTCAATGTCCATTCTGCTAGATGGACCGTGGCCAGGATAGATATTGGCATCTTTCGGCAAGTTCATAATGACATCACGCAATGAAGTATTCATGTCAGCCGGTGAACTACCAGGAAGATCGGTTCTACCAACTGCGCCAGCAAATAAAGTGTCGCCTGTGAAAACTGTTTGGGTTTGACCATCTGCCACAAAAATTACGGAACCAGCTGTGTGACCAGGAGTGTGCCGAACAACAAAATTCATTCCAGCAATATTCAGATGCAATCGATCACGAACTTCCACAACTTCACTTGGTTCAGCAAATACATCCTCTTTGCCAACAAGTTCAGGCAGCATCGCCCGCGTCTGAGGGCTTAATCCTGCACCAGGATCACTTAGTAAATGACGATCGCTGCCATGAATGAATGCGGGTATGTCATAACCAGATGCCACAGGAAACACAGACCACATGTGGTCAAGGTGTCCATGGGTAACTAAAACTGCAACTGGTTTCAAGTTCTGATCAGCGAGTACATCTTTAATTCCAGGCAGTGCATTTTGGCCGGGATCAACGATGATGCACTCACTATTAGCGCTAGGTGCAACTAGGTAGCAATTTGTTTGCCAGGGACCTGCAACGAAACTTTTGATCAGCAAAACAAAACTCCTAGAAAGTCAAGATTACCCCGTTATTAACGCATTCTTGGTTTTGAACATCCCTAGGCGATGCCTAATATAAATGCCGTGACCAATAAACGTGAACGTGAATTAGCCAGAGCCAAGTACGAACGTCAAACAAAGCGTCGTCAGAGCAAAATGTCGCGTAAGACATTTCTAAAGGTCACTGCCTATTCAGTAGTCGGCCTAGCGATGCTTAGTTACCTAGTGCTACCAAAAAATGATTCTGTTGAACCGATTAGCACTCCAAGTACAACTGCAGCAGCCGCACCTGTGGTCGATGGCTGTACTACCGCAACTACCCCGCGTACTGACAATATCTCCTACACCTCAGCACCTATAGATGCTGTTGCAGCAACCAACATAACTTTCACAACAAACTGTGGAGACATTGCTATTACAACTGATAAGAAAGCACCAAGAACCACAGGCGTCATTAGCTACCTTGTTGCCAACAAGTTCTATGACGGCATTAAGTGTCATCGCTTAACCACAGATGGCATCTATGTTCTGCAGTGTGGCGATCCAGCAGGCAATGGCACTGGTGGCCCAGGCTTTAAATTTGATGATGAAAATCTTCCAAAAGCAGGAAGCGATGGCAGTGCAATCTATGCACGTGGCACAGTTGCGATGGCGAACAGCGGCCCGAACACAAATGGCAGCCAGTTCTTCTTGGTTTACCAAGATTCACCACTTCCGCCCAACTACAGCGTTTGGGGACAGATCACTACTGGTTTAGATCGACTTGATGCGATTGCTAAAGCTGGTGTTTCTGGCGGAACATCTGATGGTGCACCGCTTCAAGAAGTAGTTATTAGCGCTGCTTCAACTACGCCATAATTAATAGGTACAAATCACCATAAGAGCCCAAAAAGGGACCCGAAGGAATGAGGAAAATCATGACTGAAACTTCAAATGAATTTGGCCGCGCAGATGAGCAAGGCAATGTTTTCCTCAAAACTTCACAAGGTGAAGTAAAAGTCGGTCAGTATGCAGCCGGTGATCCAGCCGAAGGTTTAGCTTTTTTCACAAAGCGATTTGCGGATCTAAAAACTGAAGCAGAACTTGCGCTAACTCGCCTAACTGATGGCAAGGGCTCTTTTGATGCGATTAATGGCTTAGTTGAAAAATTGAAAGCCACTATCGCTAATCCAAATGCCCTTGGTCCAATCCATGAGCTTGAAGAACTTGCTGGAAAACTAGGCGTTGCTCTTGAAGAGCAAAAAGTCGTCGCTGCAGCACGTAAAGCTCAACTTAAAGAAGCAGCTCTAAAGCGTCGTGAAGAAATTGCTGACCTTGCCCAAAGCCTGGCTAATTCAAATGCTTGGAAATCAACCAGCGAACAATTTAAGAACATGCTGGATGAATGGAAAAAACTTTCGACCTACGATCGCGCCAAAGAACAGGAACTTTGGAAAAAGTTCAGTACCGCACGCTCATCGTTTGATAAGGCCCGTCGCGCTCATTTTGCCAATCTGGATAAAGTTCGCGGGGAAGCTAATGAGGCCAAAAACGCTTTAATCAAGAAAGCCTCAACACTTGCTGATAGCCAAGAATGGGCTGCCACCACAACTGCTTTCAAGAAACTAATGGATGACTGGAAGAAACTTCCACGTGCTGCCAAGAATGAAGAAGAAAAGCTTTGGAAGAATTTCAAAGAAGCTCAAGACAAGTTCTTCGCGGCCCGAAATGCTGCAAATAGCGAACGTGATGAATCACTTAAGGGCAACTTGGCAGTAAAAGAAGAATTAGCCAATTTGGCTGAAGCGATTCTTCCAGTTAAGAATGTTGAAGCAGCTAAGTCAGCACTTCGCGACATTCAAGAAAAATGGGAAAAAGCAGGTCACGTGCCACGCGCTGACCGCGACAAGATCGAGCGACGTCTTAAGAAAGTTGAAGACGAAGTCCGTAAGCACGTTGAAGAGATCTGGCGTAAATCAAAGCCAGAAGTTATAGAGCGTGCTAATTCCCTAGTGTCTTCATTTGAAAATTCACTAGCCAAGCTAGAAAAACAAATCACTGATGCTTTAGCTAAAGGTGATGATCGTAAGGCGACAGATCTTAAAAAGCAGCAAGCACAGACTCAAGCACTACTTGAAGCTGCTAAATCAAGCCAATCAGATCTGAATTAATCACTAAACGCGATAAACGTCGTAAACACCATCAATACTTCGCACTGCACGAAGCACTTGATTTAGGTGAGATGGATCTGCCATTTCGAATGTAAACCGGCTCATTGCAACCCGATCACGAGATGTCGTCACGGAAGCATTCAAAATGTTCACATGTTGATCACTGAGTGCTTTAGTTACATCAGAGAGCAACCTGGCTCGGTCAAGAGCTTCTACCTGGATGTTCACTAGGAATACACTGCTCTTTCCAGGAGTCCAAGATACTTCGGCCAAGCGTTCGCTTTGTGCAAGTAGATCTGGAGCGTTAAGGCAATCTCGACGGTGAACTGAGATTCCTGATCCCCGAGTAACAAATCCAAATACTTCATCACCGGGAACAGGTGTGCAGCACCGCGCTAACTTAACCCAAGTATCAGTTGCTCCAATAACAGTGATACCTGAATCAGGTTTATCGCTTCGTCGAAGTGGCGTCTTTGTTGGTGTGACAGTCTCGCTGGCATCTTCAATCGTTCCTTCATCGCCGCCAAGTGCGGAAAGAAGTCTGGTAACAACTGTTTGCGCACCTAAATGACCCTCGCCAACAGCTGCATACAATGCGCTGACATCTGGGTAATGTCCATCTGCTGCAAGCGAAGAAAGCACATTGTTTGTAAGCAAGCGAAGCGGAACGCCATGCTTTTTCATAGCCCTAACTATTTGCTCTTTACCTTGTTCTATTGCCTCTTCGCGGCGTTCTTTTGAGAACCAGGCTTTGATCTTTGATCTTGCTCTTGCGCTAACCGCAATGTTTAACCAGTCACGACTTGGACCGGCATTGTCAGCTTTGTTAGTAATAATTTCGATGTTGTCGCCATTGCTTAATTGCGTATCAAGTGGGGCGAGTTTGCCATTGATTCTGGCACCTACACACCGATTACCAACTTCAGTATGAACCGAATATGCAAAATCAATTGGTGTACTTCCCTTTGGCAGAGCAACTACTTCACCCTTAGGTGTGAAAACGAATACTTCAGCTGCGCCAAGGTCATCACGCAGTGAATCTAGGAATTCACCTGGGTCTGATGTTTCACGTTGCCACTCAAGAAGTTGACGAACCCAACCTAGATCATCTGGACTGCTCTTACCTGCTACGTTTGCCTGCTTGTAGCGCCAGTGTGATGCCACGCCGTATTCAGCAGCGCGATGCATTTCATGTGTGCGAATTTGGAATTCGACTGGTTTACCTGCTGGACCAATAACCGTTGTATGTAATGACTGATACATCGTAAATTTTGGCATCGCGATGTAATCTTTAAATCTTCCAGGGACTGGATTCCATCTGTTGTGGATTATGCCAAGTGCGGCATAGCAATCTTGAATTGAATCAACCAAGATTCGCACACCAATTAAGTCATAGATATCTTCAAAGTCGCGACCACGGACAATCATCTTTTGGTAGATGCTGTAGAAATGCTTTGGACGTCCAGATACTTCACTGGAAATGTTGCTGTTATTTAAATCTTTTTCAACGACAGCAACTATGTCTTGCAAACTTTCATCGCGGGCTGGTGCACGCTGACCAACTAACCGCACAATTTCTTCGAACATTTTTGGATACAAACTTGCAAACGATAAATCTTCTAATTCCCACTTGATCGTGTTCATACCCAAGCGGTGTGCAAGTGGCGCATAAATTTCTAAAGTTTCTCGTGCTTTTTGCTCTTGTTTTTCAACTGACAAATAAGAAAGGGTTCGCATGTTGTGCTGACGATCAACCAGTTTGATCACGAGTACTCTGATGTCTCGCGCCATAGCCACGACCATCTTGCGAACAGTTTCAGCAGCTGAAGATTGTCCGTATTTGACTTTGTCTAGTTTGGTAACACCATCGACAAGACCTACAACTTCTTCACCAAAATCTTGCCCAAGTTGTTCGAGGCTGTATTCAGTGTCTTCAACAGTGTCATGCAACAGAGCAGCAATGATCGTTGGCGCAGTCATACCAAGATCAGCCAACATTCCAGCAACAGCTATTGGATGAGTTATGTATTGTTCGCCAGATTTGCGTTTCTGTTCGCGATGCAAATAATCGGCAACTTGGTAAGCCTTGATAATTTCATCGACCGAAGTTGCTGGATGGAAAGATAGCAAAGTATCAATTACAGCCTGCAATTGATCTGGAATTGGTGAATTAAGACCGTTTGGAAAGCGCTCGTGGACATCGCTAGACACCGAAGATTTAAGCCCTTCGATCGCGGTCATCACTTTCCTTTCGTTACTAGATCCTAATCATTTAGAACAGCAAGTATATCTATCTGCGGATAGGCGCTTTTTAGTTTCTGGTCTCCCCCAAGGAAATCAAGATTTAGTAACACGGCAAGACCAACAGGCTGTGCCTTGCATTCTTCAATGAGTTTTGAAGCCGCAGTTGCAGTTCCGCCTGTTGCCAAAACATCATCAACTATTAGTACTCGATCACCTGGATTTAGAGCATCGCGATGAATCTCCACTGCATCCACACCGTACTCAAGTTCATACTCTTGGCGGTAGGTCTCTCGTGGAAGTTTGCCTTGTTTGCGAATCGGAACAAACCCAACATTTAGATAAGTTGCAAGGGATGCTCCTAGAATAAAGCCGCGTGCTTCAACCCCAACAACTTTATTGATGTTATGCGATGCAAAGTGAGATTTGATCTGACTGTTGATGTACTCGACGGCTCTTGGATCAGCTGAAATTGGTGTTACATCTTTAAATAGCACACCAGGCTTTGGGTAATCAGGGATCTGCGCAATAAGTGCGACTACCTCAGATTTATTCATAGCCAAAACCTTTGCTATCGACCTTTACGAGCAGAGCGTGTACGTTTTACGCGTTGCTGACGAGGACCAGCCGAAGTAACGATCGCCGAACTATGTAGATCATCACCAGTAACCTGGAATTCTCCATCTTTGCCGCGACGATTTTCGACGCGCTTTCGAAGTGATTTCATCTCAGGCTGACGTTCTTTTAGCTGGGCTAGGAACGGTGTAGCGATAAAAATTGATGAGAAAGTTCCAACTACCATGCCTATGAAAAGTGAGAGTGCTAGATCGTTAAGCGTTCCACTTCCCAGTCTGACAATTCCAACAATCAGAATTGAAATAACAGGCAGAAGCGCGATTACAGAAGTATTAATACTTCGCACCAAAGTTTGATTAAGGGCCAAGTTAGCCGCATCGCTGTATGTCATGCGACTTCCAGATGTAATCCCTTTGGTATTTTCTTTAACTTTGTCGAATACCACCACAGTGTCGTAGAGCGAGTAACCAAGAATTGTTAAGAAGCCGATCACAGTTGCCGGTGTTACTTCAAATCCAGACAGTGCATAAATGCCTACGGTGATAATCACATCGTGAGCAAGCGCTATTAAGCCAGCCGCTGCCATTGGCCATTCAAAGTAAATGGCCATGAAGATTGCAACCAAAATAAGGAACACAGCAAGGGCGCGCGCGGCATTCTTAGAAACTTCCGCGCCCCAAGTTGGCCCAACAATTTGAATCTTTACGTCTTGTTCAGAAGCACCAAGAGCGGTAGCTAATGCCTTACTAACAACAGTTGACTCATCAGTTGTTAAAGAAGGCGTCTGAACTCGAATCTTGTTGCCACCAACTATGGTGACTGACGATGCAGTGGTTCCAGCTTCGGTTACTGCAGCTCGAGCCTTTGAAACAGTTTCGGTTGTCGCACTAGTTACTGGAACAGCAAATTCAGCGCCGCCCTTAAATTCAATTCCTAGGTTTAGACCACGTAAACCAAGCACGCCAAACGACAAAGTTAGCAACAGTGCACTGATGGTGTACCAAGTACGGCGCTTACCAACAATGTTGAAAGATTTTTGGCCACGGTAAAGCTGGTTACCTAGTTCACTTAAACCGTTCACTGAGTCACCTCCGCACTTGTTGTTTTTACCCCTAAGCGTTTAGGTGAAACACCTGTTAACGCTGACCCGGCATTCATCCACTTACTATTAGCAACTTTCACAACCAATGGGTGTGTGAAGTAGAAAGCAACCAAGATGTCGATCAAAGTCGTTAAACCCAGAGTGAATGCAAAGCCACGGACACTGCCAACCGATAGGTAATAAAGCACAATCGCAGCTAGAAGCGACACGAAGTCAGCAGCCAAAATTGTTCTCCGCGCACGATTCCAACCGGCTTCAACAGCACTCTTTAATCGCTTGCCTTCACGAAGTTCATCGCGAATACGTTCAAAGTAGATAACAAATGAGTCTGCGGTGATA
>JBEGOT010000072.1:0-13534 GCA_041181865.1 Actinomycetota bacterium
GTTCCTTAGTTCCAATGAAGATTTGCTGATTGGCTATCAAGACAAAATTGCAATTGAGGCTTCACGAAATATCACGATCCCAGGAAGTTCAACAGAAATTCCAATCACGGTTGCTAACAATTCAGATCGTGATATTTCAGTTGTGGTGCAACTAGTTAGCCCACAAACTTCAAGGTTTAAAAGTAATCCGTCACCTGTAATTGAAGTGCCAAGTGGAAAACGTGTAACTGTTCCAATGAACATCCAATTGACCGGAACAGGTATTTTCAATTTAACTGCAGCACTTTATGCACCTAATGGCCAGCCATTTGGAAAAACTCGAATGATTCAGATTTCATCGGCTGAATATCAAGGCCTGGCCCGTACATTGGTATTAGTTGCTTTTGGATTGTTACTACTTCTTTCAATTAGCAACATTGTTAAGCGTTCCCGCGGAAATACTAATTAGATAGAAACTGGAATAGTGCGAAATATATTTAGTTCAGTTGGCCAGACCTCAGGAATGGCTATTGGAACTTTAACCAGTCGTATTACTGGTGTTTTTCGCGATATAGCTTTAGTTGCAGCCATTGGTACCGCAATTTTTGCAGACACCTATTCAGTTGCTAACAGTATTCCTAACATTATTTATATTTTGATCGCAGGTGGCGCGATCAATGCAGTTTTCATTCCTGCACTCGTTCGCCACATGAAAGATGATGAAGATCAAGGTCAACTTTTCACAGATCAGCTTTTAACTTTCGTTGGCTTAGTTCTTTTAGTAATCGTCACGCTTGGTGTAATTTTTTCTGGTTCTCTAGTAAAGCTGTACGCTACAAATTCTTGGTCCGCCCAAGATTTTAAAGTCGGCACATTATTTACCATGTGGTTCATTCCACAGGTTTTCTTCTATGGCATTTACACCATCGCTAGCCAAGTATTAAATGCGCGCGATATTTTCATCCTGCCAATGTTTGCACCGATTATTAATAATGTTGTCGTAATCTTTACGGCGATTGCCTTTTTAACAATTTCGGCTCAAGTACCAACAACAGATTCAGTTACAACTTCGCAAATCTATTTACTTGGCTTTGGCACCACACTAGGTGTTGTTTTGCAAGCTATTATTTTGTTGCCAGCTCTTAAGAAAGCTGGTTATGGATTTAATCCAACTTTTAACTTCCGCGGAAGTGGTTTGGGTAAAGTTGCTGATCTTGCAATTTGGACAATCGGGTTTGTAATCGTTAACCAAATTTCATTTTTGTTTGTTTCGAATTTAACCACGTATGCAAACGTGCTTGCAGTTAATGAAAATTTAGTTGCAAATGGCTTTACTTCGTATCAAAAAGCCCAGTTAATGATGATGTTGCCACATTCAATCATCACCGTTTCAATTGTCACTGCGCTTCTGCCAAGACTTAGTGCTCATGCCCATGATCATTCTGACCTGAGATTCAATCTTGATTTGGCTAATGCCATGCGTTCTGTGATCGCTTTAACTGTTCCATGCGCAGTGCTGTTGTATTTAGCCGGCAATCGAATTGGTCAGTTCCTATATGGATATGGCGCATCATCTAGTGCGCAGGGCCAGGCTGTAGGCAAAGTTGCGTCCATGTTTGCTCTTGGCTTACCGGCTTTTTCTATGTTCTATGTATTACTTCGCAGTTATTACGCCCGTGAAAACACTAGGACACCGTTTTTAATCAATGCTGGTTTTAATGTTTTGCATTTAACACTTGGCACATTTTTATTCATTCGAGTCGGCACTGAAAATAAAGTTGCTGCTTTAGCACTTGCTTACTCAATTTCTTATATCGCAGTTTGGATTTTCACCTGGCGTTTAGTTTCGAAACAAAAAGTTAATTTGAATACCGCTTCCCAAATTCGCTTGTTAGTTCGAGTTAGCGTTGCCGCTTTAATCTCACTTGGCTTAAGTTGGACCGCAACTCAATTTATCTCAACAGTGACACCAGAAAATGCGTTAGGTGGATTTATTCAACTAAGTGCAATGGCTGCCACTTTTATTGGCGCTTATTATTTCTGCGCAAAGCAAATGCAGATTTCTGAAGTTAGTGATTTTGCCAAAGTAATCAGGCGCTAATAAATCCCCACCAATTGTGAGGGAATAGGTAACCGCCTAGTGGGGTTAGTAATAAGGCCCTAAGTAAACTTAAGGGGCTAACTTGAGAATCTTAGGAAATAACGTGTCAGTTGAAATTGCAGATTTAATCATCATTGGTTCCGGTCCGTCCGGATACACCTCAGCAATTTACGCAGCTCGCGCGCAACTAAATCCAATCGTGTTTGAAGGTGCAGTCACAGCTGGTGGCGCGCTAATGAACACAACTGAAGTTGAAAATTTCCCTGGTTTCCCAGATGGCATCATGGGTCCAAATTTGATGGAAAACATGAAAGCCCAAGCGAAAAAATTTGGTGCAAATCTAATCACTGACGATGTGACCAAGGTTGATTTAACTGGCGATGTAAAAGTTGTTTGGGATGGTTCAGGTAAGGAATATCGCAGTCACGCAGTTATTTTGGCAACTGGCTCTGGTTATCGTGAACTTGGTATTGCCCGTGAGAAAGAATTATCTGGCCATGGTGTTTCTTGGTGTGCAACCTGTGATGGTTTCTTCTTCCGTGATCAAGACATCGCTGTTGTTGGCGGCGGCGATTCAGCAGTTGAAGAAGCTACTTTCCTAACTCGTTTTGCAAAGTCGGTCACCTTGATCCACCGACGTGGTGAACTTCGTGCTTCTAAGATCATGTCTGATCGTGCTCATAATGATCCAAAAATTAAATTTGCTTGGAACAGCGAAGTTACTGAGCTACATGGTGAACCAAAACTAAGTGGTGCAACACTTAAAGACACTGTGACTGGCGAAACCCGCCAGATTGCAATCACAGGTTTATTTGTGGCAATTGGCCATGACCCACGCTCTGAACTGCTTAAGGGCCAAGTTGAACTTGATAAAGAAGGTTACGTAATTACTAAACCGGGCAGCACCGCCACAAACCTTTCTGGCGTTTTTGCTGCTGGCGACCTAGTTGATCACACTTACCGTCAGGCAATCACGGCTGCTGGCTCAGGCTGCGCTGCTGCCCTTGATGCTGAAAGATTTTTAGCCCATTTACATTGATAAATAAGTTAGCTGTCAGGTATCTGGCAGTTAAAGATTTATGCTTAGACCACAACAAATAGGAGAAGAAGATGGCCGCAGTAGTTGTTAATGAAGCAAACTTTGGCACCGAAGTACTGGCAAACAGCAAAGCAGTACTAGTTGATTTCTGGGCTGAATGGTGTGGTCCATGCAAAATGGTTGCCCCAATCCTTGATGAAATCGCTGCTGAGCATGGCAACAAGTTAGTAATTGCAAAGCTAAATGTTGATGAAAACCCATCACTTGCGGCTAACTACGGTGTGACCTCTATCCCAACTCTGAACGTTTACCAAAATGGTCAGGTGGTTAAGCAGATCATTGGGGCTAAGCCAAAGGCTGCTCTGCTAGCTGAACTAGCTGAATTTATTTAATAAATAATGTCTGCCGTGATCCTAAAGCGCGGCGACAGCGGACCTGCAGTTAAAGAGGTTCGTGATCGTCTAGTGCACCTAGGTTTGCTATCCATGCAACCAGGTGCTGCTGGCGATGTTTTCGATGATGAACTCTTCGCCGCTGTGCGAGTATTCCAACAAAGCCGTGGCTTAAACGTCGATGGCATCGTTGGACCACGAACACTTCGCCGCCTTGATGAGGCTAGATGGACACTTGGCGATCGCGTTCTTTCCTTCACTCCGGGTCATTTGATTCATGGCGAGGATGTTGCCCAATTACAACAGCGCCTTGCTGAGCTTGGTTACCTAATCGACCGGGTCGATGGAATCTTTGGCAAAATCACCGATCGCTGTGTTCGGGAATTCCAGACCGGTGTTGGCCTTAGGGCCGATGGTATTTGTGGCCCAGAGGTCTTTAGAGCCCTTGGCCGACTTGGCCGAATGGTCACTGGTGGCAACCAAGAACACCTACGGGAACTAGGTGCCTGGGATAGTTTTGGCAAATCCCGAACATTAGAAACAGCAACGATTGTGATTGAGCCGATCGCCAGAGCTGATCAATTAGTTAACCAAGATCTAACGGTTGCTCAAGTTTGTTTTGATATAGCAAGTCGCCTTGAAGGGCGCCTAAGTGCTCAGGGCACTTTGGTTCTTTTAACCAGAGCCAAGAATGGTCAGTCCCAAGGCGAACGAGCCAGTGCTGCTTTTGCTAACGAGCAGAATGCTGACCTGGTGGTTTCCATTGCGATGGATAAATACAAAAACGAATTGGGCTGCGGTGTAGCAAGTTATTACTTCGGTCATGAATTTTCTAGATCAGCAACTGGTCTTCAGTTAGCTGAACTCATCCAAGAAGAACTAACCAATCACTTACCTCTTGCTGACAACCAGGCCCATGGAAAAACTTGGGACCTGCTTCGCTTAACTCGTATGCCAAGTGTGCGAACTGAAATTGGTTTTGCAACTAACCCGAATGATGCAGCACTGCTTGCTAATGACAAAGTGCGCGATCAAATTGCTGGACATTTAGCTTCAGCGATAAGCCGTTTATTTACGCCAAGAATCGGTTAAATATCTAAAACTCAAATTGTGACCTGCGTCACATTTTCATTTTGTTGCTTATCTGAGTGGTTCGCCAAACATGCCACGAGATGGTGGATCGACGATCTCAACGATGCGACGAAGGTCTTCAAGGGTTGCGAACTCAATTACAACTTTGCCTTTGTGACGACCAAGTTGAACTGTCACTCGCGTGTCTAATTTTTCAGACATCCGATCGCCAAGGTCTTTAAGTCCAGGTGCGCTGATCTTTGGCAAAGCTTTCTTTGTTGAGCCCTTGCTTTCAACCACACCTTCGTCAAGAGAAACGATCTCTTCAACGCTACGAACTGACAAACCCTCAGCAACAATTCTCGCCGCAAGTTTTTCCATTGCGGCTGCATCTTTAAGCGCAAGTAATGCGCGAGCATGACCTGCCGAAAGAACGCCGGCTGCAACGCGACGTTGAACTGTTGGTGGCAAGTTAAGTAAGCGAAGTGTGTTTGAGATCTGCGGACGAGAGCGACCGAGCTTTGCGGCAAGCTCATCTTGAGTTCCGCCAAAGTCGCTTAGCAACTGTTGGTAAGCAGAAGCTTCTTCAAGTGGGGTTAGGTTCGAGCGATGCAGGTTTTCAAGTAGGGCATCGCGAAGCATCGCATCATCAGCGGTCTGTCTGATCAAAGCTGGGATGGTCTTTAGTCCAGCTTTCTTAGATGCGCGAAGACGGCGTTCACCTGCGATCAGTTCATAGCCACCTGATTTCTTCGGGCGAACAACGACTGGTTGAAGAAGGCCGATTTCTTTAATCGAGTGGACCAGTTCAGCCAGAGCTTCTTCATCAAAAACTGTGCGGGGTTGCTGAGGGTTAGGTTCAATCGAGCGGATGTTCAATTCGGCAAAAGTTAAACCAGCAATTTCAACTGGCGCTGGGGCTGCTGCTTTAGGTGCTGCTTTGGCTTGGGCCTTTACCGGCGGCTTTCCGGCTGCTTTGGCTGGAGCCTTAGCCGGAGCCTTTTTCGCAGACGCAGCCTTCTTGGCAGTTGGCTTGGCACCTCTTGTTTCACGTGAAACATCCGGGATAAGTGCCCCTAGACCGCGACCTAGACTTTTGCGCTGTGCCATAGTTACTTCACCTTTCTATGGGCTATTTCTTTAGCCGCTTCTAAATAAGCCACTGCCCCAGTTGAGCCAGGGTCATAAGTCATAACTGATTCACCAAAGGACGGGGCTTCGGCCACATAAACCGAACGCGGAATTATGGTTTCAAGCACCTTGTCCTTGAAATATGCCCTAACCTCTTCAGCCACTTGGATTGAAAGGTTGGTGGTCTGGGCATACATGGTCAGCAAAATAGTGCTGACTTTAAGCTCTGGATTTAGGCGATCTTTGGCAAATTCGATGGTTCGAAGTAGCTGCTGGACCCCCTCTAAGGCATAGAACTCACACTGGATTGGGATCAAAACTTCGCCAACCGCAGCCAAGGCATTTATCGTCAAAAGGCCAAGGCTTGGCGGACAGTCCACGAAAATGTAGTCGATTTCGTGCTCGGCCAGGAATTCATCCAAAGACTCTTTTAATAGAAAAGGTCGATCTTTTTCAGATACGTCATTTATTAGCTGGATATCGACCCCAGCTAGATCAAGGGATGCTGGCAGAACCCATAGTGATTCATACTTTGGAGCCGCAGTCATCATTTCTGAGATATCGGCCCGGTCAACTAAAACGTCATAAGTGCCATGGGCACCTTCATGATGGTCCACCCCAAATGCGGTTGAGGCATTACCTTGTGGGTCTAGGTCGATCACTAAAACATTTAGGCCAGCTAGGGCCATAGAAGCTGCCAAGTTCACAGCCGAGGTGGTCTTTCCTACCCCGCCTTTTTGGTTGGCAACTGCAATAACCCTGGTGTGCTTTGGTTTTGGAAAGGTGCCTTTTAGACCACGGCGGACATAAACCGCAGCAGCTGCCGCAGCAGCTAGCGGGGTGTCTTCGTCGTGAAAGTTCATACCTTTTCCTCATTTATCAGTCTTTAGAGTAAGTGACCCTGCTGACACCAAAATACTCAGGGGGTGATCCATGTTTCACGTGAAACGTGAAAATTATCAAAAAAGCCAGAAATTAGGCAGATTTAATACGTACGACTGTGGTTAATGGGTCCACAACTCCAAGGCCTACCTGCACAATTTCGGCCGTTTTGCCTTTTAACTGGTTTTGGGCTTCTTCGATTTCAGTAGCAGCCGAGCTGCCTTTCATAGCCAAAATTTGGCCAGTTGGCTTAACTAGCTTGCTAGTCCAGGTCAGGAATTTATGAAGTGGGGCAACGGCTCGGCCAGTGACCACATCTGCGGTTAGCCCGGGTTGTTCTTGGGCTCTACCTCGGTAAACGGTGACTTGATCCCCTAGACCCAAATCGGCGATCACTTCAGATAGGAATTCACACCTTCGCTGAAGGGGTTCGATTAGACCAACTTTTAAATCTGGGCGGACAATTGCCAAAACTAGACCGGGTAATCCAGCCCCGCTACCGACATCCAGAACTGTTGAATTTTCCGGGATCAATTCTTCGACCACAGCACAGTTAGCGATATGGCGATCCCAGATTCGGTCCACTTCCCGAGGACCCATAATTCCGCGTTTGATCCCAGCGGTGGCTAACCACCGCTCAAACTTTTCAAGCTTGGCGGCGGCTGCCGGGTAAGTCGAAAGCAGTGGTTTCACGTGAAACTATGGCTTGGCTGGATGAACGACGATTCGACGCTTTGGCTCTTCACCTTCAGAAGCACTGACTGCGCCTGCTTCGTTAACTGCGTCATGGACGATCTTGCGCTCAAAAGCAGACATTGGCTTAAGTTCAACAGCTTCCCCGGATTGCAGGGCTTTTTTGGCTGCATCTTGGCCGATCTTGATTAGGCGTTCACGGGCGGCCACGCGGTAGCCAGAAATATCTAGCATTAGCCGAGAGCGTTCCCCAGTTTCGCGGGTCACAGCTAACCGGGTTAGTTCCTGGATTGCATCTAGGACTTTGCCTTTATCGCCAACTAGTTCGTTTAGATCTGCCCCAACGATGCTGACCATGGCGCGGTCATTTTCCACATCCATATCGATGTCACCATCTAGGTCGGCGATGTCTAGCAGGCCTTCTAGGTAGTCAGCGGCGATGTCGCCTTCTTTTTCTAATTGATTAACTCGGTCACTCATGGTTTTGCCTTTCGAAAGTTTGGTTTCACGTGAAACGGTTATTTACGCTTCTTGTTTCTCTTAGGTTGGTTTCGGACCTGCTTTTGTGGTTCAGCAGGTTTTGAATCTTCGATTGCCGCACCACCCTTGCGGGCAGCCTTCTTGGCCTTACGAGCCTGAAGGGCCTCAAAGGCAGGGGTGTCAGGTTGTGGGCTATTTCGGATCACATAGAACTGTTGGCCCATAGTCCAGACGTTGGTGGTGAACCAGTACAGCAGAACACCGACCGGGAAGTTAATACCCGAGACCGCAAAAATTACTGGAAAGACATAAAGCAAGATTTTTTGCTGCTGGACCATCGGGTTGCCAGGAGCGGTGTTCTTCACGATCAGCTGACGCTGAGTTAGAAACGTAGTTGCGGTCATCAAGATGATTAGGACAACCGTCACCCAAAGGGTTGCACTTGGATCGATTGTCTCAGCGCGGTGAGTAAAAGTTCCGTAGATCGGAGCGCCTAAAACTTTTGCGTTGCGAGCTGACTCCATCAATTCAGGTGTGAGCACACCTTTGTTTTTATTTTGTGCGATGCCGTTAAGCACGGTGAAGAGCGCAAAGAAGATTGGTGCTTGGGCCAAGATCGGCAAGCAGCTAGCTAGGGGATTGGTACCGGTTTCTTTGTAGAGTTTCATCAACTCTTGTGACTGACGTTCGCGGTCACCTGCATACTTCTTTTGAATCTCTTTTACCTGGGGTTGGATTATCTGCAGGTTACGTTGGCTCTTAATTTGTTTTACGAAAAGTGGAATTAGTAACACACGAATCAAAACCACTAAGGCAACGATCGCAAGACCCCAAGCCCAGCCACTGTCTTTATTGAAGAAGATGCTGGCAAGTGAATGGAAGGTTACAAGTAACCAACTAACGCCTTTTTCCAGTAGTACCAACGGATTCATTAAGCAACCTGCCTATTCGATTTAGTTGAAACTTCAATTACTTTAGATTCGCGCATTGGCCAAGATCCACGCGCTGGAACTTCATCGATACCACCAGCTGCCCATGGGTGACAACGTAAAATTCGCCAAGCAGCAAGAAGTGACCCCTTGCCGGCTCCATGAACTTTGATAGCTTCAAGTCCATAGTGAGAGCAAGATGGGTAGTAGCGACAAACTGGTCCGATCAATTTGCTGATCGTCATTTGGTAAATCCGAATTATGCCAACTAGGGCTAGGACCAAAACGCGGCCAAAGGTCTGGTTCCAGATTTTTGAGATGGCATCAAACCGATTCATTAGCTAGCCACCTTCGCCAAAGCCATATCGAAATTATTTTGAAGTTCAAGGTGATCAAGTTTGTCGATTCCCGGTAATGCGCGAACAACCACATCGCAGCCAGCTGGGAAGTTGGTCATGTTGGCCATAACCAAGTGACGCAAGCGGCGCACCACCCGGTGGCGGATTACTGAATTACCCACGTTCTTCCCAACTGCAAATGCAAATCTTGATTCGGCGGTTGCGCCTTGGGCTATGTGAAATACCAGAAATTTGGCTGGGTAGCGTTTGCCAGACTTAAGAGTTTGGGAAATTTCTCGGGATTTCCGCAGCCGCACATTGGTCGGCAGCACAACTAATTCTTAGGCAGACAGCTTGGCTCGGCCCTTGCCACGGCGAGCTGAAAGAATGGCTCGGCCAGCACGGGTTGCCATACGACTACGGAAACCATGGGTTTTGGCACGTCGACGGTTATTTGGCTGAAAAGTACGCTTTGACATGAAATCTCTCTTTTTAAGGAAGGGCTTACCGATTCGTCATCGGACATTCACAACTTTTAGGTTTTAGTGCCCCAAATTTTGTGAATATTCGACAAGTACCTATCGGTACGTGCCCAACAAAGATACGCGAATATCAAGGTATTGGTCAAACCCTAAAAGCCCTAATTTATTAACTAACGCAAGGGGATTGGAACAAAGTTAGACCTCAAATCAGCGATCTATACCAAGTGTGGATAACGACTTGTCAGCACCTATCCACAGGCAATAGATTGCTACTCCTGCCTGTGGATATCTTTTAAGGGGTGAACAAGAGCCAAAGATGGAAAATATTGATTTAGCCCAAGTCTGGGAAACAGCTCTTAACTCACTTTCCTCAGGAACTCTAACTGCCCAACAGCGCGCATTCGTTGCCTTAACTCGTCCGCTTGGTTTGGTTGGTGACACCGCTCTAATTGCAGCGCCAAACGAATTCACTAAAGACGTGCTTGAGTCAAGACTTAGTCCAGTTGTGTGTGATGCGCTTTCACAAATTTTGGGAAGAGACATTCGCTTAGCTGTAACGGTTGATGAAACTGTCGCGCCAGATCTTGATGATGATGCAACTGACGAACTTGCAGATGCGACATATGCCGAACCGGTTTTATCTGATCCGCATCCTGCGCTTCCACCAGAAGAAAGTCGTGGACCAGCTCCGGCTCCTAAATCAGCTGAAGAAGGAAGTCGACTAAATCCAAAATATACTTTCGACACTTTTGTGCCGGGTGCATCAAACAGATTTGCGCACGCTGCGGCAAGAGCTGTTGCTGAGCAGCCGGCTAAGGCATACAACCCACTTTTCGTATATGGCGAATCTGGTCTTGGTAAGACTCACTTACTTCACGCCATTGGCCACTACACCCGAACCCTTTATGCCGGTTCAAAGATCCGCTACGTGAGCTCTGAAGAATTCACCAACGAATTCATTAACTCGATCCGTGACGACAAAGCCAAGGAATTTCAGCGCCGTTACAGGGATATTGACGTCCTTTTGGTCGATGACATCCAGTTCCTGTCGGGCAAAGTTCAGACCCAAGAAGAGTTCTTCCACACCTTCAACACTTTGCATAATGCCAACAAGCAAATCGTGGTCACCTCGGATTTGCCACCAAAACAACTTCAAGGTTTCGAAGACCGAATGAGCTCACGCTTTGAGTGGGGTTTGATCACAGATGTTCAGCCACCCGACTTAGAAACTCGTATCGCGATTTTGCGTAAGAAGAGCGCGCAAGAAAGATTGAGTGCTCCGCCTGAAGTTTTGGAATTTATTGCTTCCAAGATGTCAACCAACATTCGTGAACTTGAAGGTGCGCTGATTCGTGTTACCGCTTTCGCTAGCCTGAACCGTGCGCCAGTCGATTTAGAACTTGCTGAAGTTGTACTTAAGGATTTAGTCAGTGACGCAGCCGGTCCTGAAATTTCATCTGGGCTAATCATGTCGCAGACCGCTCATTATTTTGGTGTGACTTTAGATGACCTAACTGGTGCCAGCCGCTCAAGAGTTTTGGTGACCGCTCGTCAGATTGCGATGTATTTGTGCCGCGAACTTACTGATTTATCTTTGCCAAAAATTGGCCAGCAGTTCGGTGGCCGTGACCACACAACTGTGATGCACGCCGACCGTAAAGTTCGCCAATTGATCGCTGAGCGCCGGGCGCTTTATAACCAGGTCAGCGACCTGACGGCCCGAATCAAGTCCCAAGCTCGCCAAAGTTAGAGGTGTGGTCCGGGGCAAGGGCAGCCATTTTCACAAACCACACAAATAGTCACAAAAATCCCAGTAATTAAGTTTTTGCACACTGTGGATATCTATTGGGGATAAACCTAAAGTAGGGATATAGGTTTTGGGTTGGTTTAGGGAAAATTTTGAGCTGTTGGGGAGTTATCCATATCTGTGGGCTATTTGTGGGAAAGCAAGTAAATATCCACATGGATCTGTGGATAACTGTGGATAACTATTGAAGTTGTGGTTTTTTGGGTAAAACTAGTTGGGTTATTTACATATCTTCCCACATGTAAAACCTTTATGTTTATTGGGTTATTTTGGGTTATCCACAGATTCCACAGACGCTACTACAACTACGAAAAAGACATATATTCAAACCGGATTTACCAACTAGATCTGAATAAGTCCAGGCTGGTTGTCACCCGATTATGACACGATAAATGCCCAACTAACATAAGAGAACTAAAAGAGGAGTTAATTAAGTGAAGTTCCAAGTAGACCGCGACGCCATGGCTGAGGCAGTTACTTGGGCATCCAGAACTCTTCCAAGTAAATCAACCCAACCGCTTTTAACTGGGCTGCACTTAGTCGCTGAAAAATCAAACCTAGTTCTATCTGGCAGTGATGCGGACGTAAGTGGACAAGCAAATGTTAATGCCGACGTTGAACAACAAGGAACAGTTTTAGTTCCAGGCCGACTATTAGCTGACATCACAAGATCCCTACCAAGTGCAAAAATTCAATTCGCGCTTAACGGAAACCGTGTTGATATAACTTGTGGTCGTTCATCTTTCACAATTCCAACAATGCCGGTTGCTGAATACCCACCACTTCCAGTTATGCCAGAAGTTAGTGGAACTATTTCAGGTGATGAATTTGCAAACGCGATTGCTCAAGTTGCAACTGCCGCATCACGCGATGAAACACTTCCAGCTTTTACAGGTATCAAAATTGATGTTGAAGGCTCAGTTATCACAATGGCATCAACCGACCGTTACCGATTAGCGGTTCGTGAAATTAATTGGAATCCAGTTTCAACAACAATTTCAACCCACACATTAATTCCTGCCCGATTCTTACATGAATCATCAAAGTCACTCGCAACAAGTGAGTCTGTTGCACTTGCGTTTGCCGCAAGTAACGAAGGTTTATTTGGTATTGCTGGCAATGGTCGTCAAACAACCAGTCGCATCTTGGCTGCTGACTTCCCGCCTTACCGCACACTTCTACCTACCGAATCAACAAGTGTTGCCCAAGTTAAAACAAGTGAGTTAATTGATTCAGTAAAACGTGTCGCACTTGTTTTAGATCGTGAAGCACCAATCAAAATTACTTTTAAGAAAAACGAAGCACTTGTTTTTGGCGGCGGTGGCAGCGGCGAACTTGCTGCCGCGCAAGAAGTTATCGAAGCCACAAACAACGGCGAAGAAATTTCAATCGCATTCAATCACCAATTCTTGCTTGACGGTCTTCACGCAATCGATGCGCAAATTTCAACTATTGCGATGACCACACCAATTCGCCCAGCTGTGATTACTGGTGCGAGTGAATTTGGCGCTGACTCAGATGACAGCTTCAAATATTTATTAATGCCTATCCGCCAGCAATAAACATGCGCATAAATTCTCTTGCGCTAAATAATTTTCGAAACCACGCAAATCTTGATTTAAATTTTGTTGGCAGCACCTCAACAATTGTTGGCCGAAACGGCAGAGGGAAAACCAACATTGTTGAAGCAGTCAATTACTTCGCCACTCTTGGTAGCCACCGGGTTGCCACAGATCAACCGCTGATTAAACATGGAAAAACCAGCGCGGAAATCCACGGATTATTTGAAAAACACGGCCGGGTAGCAACTGCCAAAATCACCATAAATCAAACCGGCAGCAACAAAGTTTTATTAAACGATGGACCACTTTCAAAACCAAGAGATTTACTTGGCCTAGTTAACACAGTTGTTTTCGCGCCTGAAGACCTCGATTTAGTTAAAGGTGATCCAGGAGCACGACGCAGATTTATAGATGACTTCAGCACACTGTTAATTCCAAAGTTTGCTGGTGTTCGTTACGAATATGAACGAACTTTAAAACAACGCAACGCATTACTTAAATCAGCTGGCCGCAGACCACTAAACGAAAATGCGAAATCAACTTTAGAAGTTTGGGATGAACAATTAATAAATTACGGAACCCAAATCATTGAGCAAAGATTTATTTCTCTAGAAAAACTTTTGCCTTACATCACTCAACACGGTTCAA
>JBEGOT010000073.1:0-23527 GCA_041181865.1 Actinomycetota bacterium
GTTTCGACCTGCCCGACCGTAATCAGGTGTAG
Source organism: Actinomycetota bacterium (assembly GCA_041181865.1). Lineage (GTDB taxonomy): Bacteria > Actinomycetota > Actinomycetes > S36-B12 > UBA5976 > UBA5976. The sequence continues at coordinate 33 of JBEGOT010000073.1, forward strand.
CCATTAATTAAACCTCAAGTAATTCGGCTTCTTTATGCTTAAGCATTTCATCAATGTGAGTAACTGATTTAGCGGTTATATCTTCAAGAGATTTTTCAGCTCGCACCACATCATCTTTCCCTGCTGTGCCATCTTTACTTAGTTTTTCTAAAGCTTCTTTTGCACTGCGACGAATATTGCGAAGTGAAACGCGAGCATCTTCTGCTTTTGCTTTGGCAACCTTGATGAATTCCTTGCGGCGTTCTTCAGTTAGTTGTGGGAAAGGTACGCGGATAACGACACCATCATTTGATGGGTTAACACCTAAGTCTGAATCACGGATTGCGCGCTCAATTGCGCCAAGTGCACTTTTATCAAATGGTGTGACCACTGCAGTGCGTGCTTCCGGAGTCTGAATTGAAGCAACTTGCTGAAGCGGCGTTTGTTGACCGTAGTACTCAACAGTTATCTTTGAGAAAATTGCTGCAGATGCACGACCAGCACGGATGGTTGTAAATTCTTCACGAGCAACTTCGATTGCCTTATCCATCTTTTCTTGGGCATCTTTCAAGATATTTTCAATCACGGCTATTCCTCGTATCGTTAATTGGTTGAAACTAATGTGCCGATTCGTTCACCACGAACCGCGCGGGCAATGTTGCCATCGACTAATAAATTGAAAACCACAATCGGTAATTTGTTATCGCGACAAAGGCTAATTGCAGTCGCATCAGCAACTTTTAGATTCTGTGCAAGTACTTCGTCATGTGAAAGAGTTTCATAGAACTTGGCATTTGGATTTGTGCGCGGGTCACTGTCGTAAACCCCATCAACACCTTTGGCCATCAAAACAACTTGGGCACCGATTTCAAGAGCACGCTGGGCCGCACATGAGTCAGTACTAAAGAAAGGTGCGCCAAGACCAGCACCAAAAATTACTACTCGGCCTTTTTCTAAGTGACGGGCAGCTCGGCGCGGAACGTATGGTTCAGCAACTTGGCTCATTGGAATCGCAGTTTGGACGCGAGTATCTATGCCTTGTTTTTCTAAAAAGTCTTGAAGGGCTAAACAGTTCATAACTGTGCCCAGCATGCCCATGTAGTCAGCGCGTGCACGATCCATGCCACGCTCGGAAAGTTGAGCTCCACGGAAGTAATTACCGCCACCGATTACGACGGCAACTTCAGTTTTTGTTTTTACAACTTCTGCTATCTGGCGAGCAATGTCAGCCACCACATCAGGGTCAACGCCAAGTTTGCCTTCGCCGGCAAATACTTCGCCAGAAAGTTTTAGTAGAACTCGCTTCCAACCTCCGGTTGGAACACCTGGCCAAATACCGCTTCCGCTATTTCCACTGGATTTATCGGTAGCCACGGCATCTATATTGCCGTATCCATGTTCAAACCTGCACATCTGGGTGTTAGCCAGGCAAGTTTTGCGCCAATAAAACTAAAAAGCCCAGATACCTTTTGGGTATCTGGGCTTTTTAAAGTTATTTACTTGCCAATTTCAAAGTGGGTGAACCCAGTGACACTGGTTCCAGCCTCATCCAAAATCTGCTTAACAGTCTTTTTGTTGTCCTGAACTGATGCCTGTTCAAGAAGAACGTTGTCTTTGAAGTAGCTGTTTACGCGACCTTCAACGATCTTTGGAAGGGCGGCTTCTGGCTTACCTTCTTCTTTTGCAGTTTCCATAGCAATACGCTTTTCAGTTTCAACAACACTTGCTGGAACTTCTTCGCGAGTTAGGTAGCTAGGACGCATTGCAGCGATCTGCATTGCCACAGAACGAGCAACATCTTCACTACCTGAGTAGTTAACTAGTACGCCAACTGCTGGTGGAAGGTCATTTGAACGGCGGTGTAGGTATACCGCAACATCACCATCGTGATTTGCTACGCGACCTAGTTCAAGTTTTTCACCGATAACCCCAGCCATCTTTTCGATAGCTTCAACAACAGTTTCGCCACTTTCAAGCTTTAGGGCGCCTGCAGCAGCACTGTCGCCAGCGCCAGCAGCTTTAACAGCTTTAGCGATATCTTGACCTAGTTTTAGGAAGTCATCGTTTTTGGCAACGAAGTCAGTTTCGCAAAGTAGTTCAACTAGTACGCCAGCTTCATGAGAGATGATGCCTGCTGAAGTTTCACGTTCAGCACCGCGCTTAGCAGCCTTAGCTGCACCGGAAATACGTAAAATTTCAACAGCCTTATCGAAGTCACCATTTGCTTCTTCAAGAGCCTTCTTGCATTCCATCATGCCCGCAGATGTAACGTCACGTAGTTTTTTGACGTCAGCAGCAGAAATAGACATTTTTATCCTTTAGTTTCGTTAGAGGTTTATTCAAGTTTTAGTTCAAGTTTTTAATTACTCAGGTGGCTTTTAGCCACCTGAGTAATTAATGAGTTTGATTTTTATTCAGCTGGTGTTTCAGCAGGTGTAGCTGCACTTGGTTCAAGTAGTTCTTTTTCCCATTCAGCTAATGGTTCAGCTTCAGTTGAACCAGCTGGGGCGCTACCTGAACGTGCGATTAAGCCTTCAGCAACTGCATCAGCAATTACGCCAGTTAGTAGACCAACTGCACGAAGTGCATCGTCGTTGCCTGGGATTGGGAAATCAACAACATCAGGATCACAGTTTGTGTCCAAGATGCCAACTACAGGAATACCTAGTTTGTGTGCTTCACCAACAGCAATGTGTTCCTTGTTGGTGTCCACTACCCAAATCAGGCTTGGAAGTTTGTGCATGTCGCGGATACCGCCAAGAACAAGTTCTAATTTTTCTTTTTCGCGGCGAAGAACTAGAAGTTCTTTCTTAGTGCGACCACTGCCAGCAACATCATCAAAGTTGATTGCTTCTAGTTCCTTTAGGCGTGCTACGCGCTTTGCCACAGTTGCAAAGTTAGTAAGCATTCCACCTAGCCAGCGCTGGTTCACGTATGGCATACCAACGCGAGTAGCTTGTCCAGCAATTGCTTCCTGGGCTTGCTTCTTGGTCCCTACGAATAGAACAGTGCCGCCACGAGCAACAGATTCGCGAACGAAATCGTAAGCGCGTTCGATGTATGCAAGTGATTGCTGAAGGTCGATGATGTAGATGCCATTGCGTTCAGTGAAAATGAAACGCTTCATCTTTGGATTCCAGCGACGGGTCTGGTGTCCGAAGTGAACACCGTTTTCCAGAAGCTGTCTGGTCGAAATAACGGCCATAGGATTACTCCTCTTTCTTAGGTCAGTGTTAACTAACCTCTTTGCGGTTTTTATACACTTTGTTAAGTGCCTTTGGTTCCTGCTTGGAGTCCGCCAACTTTTAATTGGACCGATGGACTAACAAGTGCAGTGGTGAACCTGTTTAGTCACCTATTGCTAGGTGCGAGTTCTAAGTTTAGTGGGCTTTAACTGGCCCTAAAAACCAAGCAAGTAAGCCAGATATCCAAAGTTTTCCCCAATTTAAAACGGGTTATTGCCAACTAACTTGGGCTGGGTCTATCTAAAGCAATGGGTTACTTAAAACAACTAATCTCCTTTTGTTTCTTATTATTTGTTCTGGTCGCTATCAGTATCGCGCCAAAAGCAAACGCATTAGAGCCAAGTCCTAATTGGACATTTCCGATCGAAAATAAAAAAGTGTTTCGGCCTTTTGAGCCACCACTTCAAAATTGGTTAGCCGGTCATCGTGGAATCGATTTTGCTGCAGCTGCCAATACCGAAGTTCACTCCGTTGGTTTTGGCACAGTTATTTATGCTGGGCCGCTTGCTAGCAAGGGCGTTGTAGTTATTAGTCATGGATTAGTTCGCACCACTTATGAACCGATTAAAGCTGTGGTTGCGGTTGGCGATGAGGTCACACCAGGTCAATTAATCGGAACGCTTGAAATCGGACAGAGTCACTGTTCTACGCAAACAGAAGTATATTGCTTACATCTTGGTGCAATAAGGGATGGAAATTACTTAAATCCGTTATTGCTGATTAAACCAAGGGTGCGCCTCTTACCATTTAATAACTAAGCGCGTGGATGCGCTTGTTCGAATACTGCGCGAAGTCGATCCATTGAAACGTGGGTATAAAGCTGGGTTGTTGAAAGACTGGCATGACCAAGCATTTCTTGTACCGCTCTTATGTCAGCCCCGCCTTCAATTAAATGTGTTGCAGCTGAATGCCTAAATCCATGGGGACTTAAATCTGGAACGCCCTCAAGGGTTGCTAAGACTTCGGTGACCATTTTTCGAACCACACGCTGATCGATTCGCTTTCCACGTGATCCAAGAAAAACAGCTTGACCACTATTTTCGTTGGCCAAAGATTTACGCGCCATCTTTAAATAAGTAGTTAGCGTTTGATCTGCTTTAGAACCGAACGGAACAACGCGCTGCTTTGATCCTTTACCGGTTACTATGATTGTTCGCCTGGATTGATCGATGTCATTTAAATCTAGACCAACTAACTCACCAACACGAATTCCGGTGGCATACATCAATTCCAGAATTGCTAGGTCTCGTATGTGTTCTGGTGAATTGTCATCAGCTCTAGTTGCAGCCCGTTGCATGATTTGAGTTGCCTGATTTTGTTGCAACACATTTGGAAGTTTTTTACTAACTTTTGGAATCACCAGCGCTGCCGCCGGATCTTCAGTCAGATGGCCGTTGTGGGTGGCCCAAGCGAAAAATGTTCTGGCGGCTGTTGCCCGTCTTGCAATAGTTGCTGAAGTTAACCCATGGTTTCGCTGGTCAGCAAGCCAGCCACGAAGTTCCATGATGCCAACATCGCCAGGTTCGTTACATCCCCGACCAACGACGAATTCAACTAAATCTTCTAAATCTTTGCGATATGCCTTTGCGGTATTAGTACTGCGACCAAGTTCTAGTTCCAAATATTGAATGAACCGATCGACGATCGGAGCAAATGTATTTGGAAGTGAGTTCACTTAACTACCGTTACAAGTTATTGGCCCTTTTGCAAGGACATCGCCCGCAAGTTCTTAACTATTCAAATCCCTAAGGTCTGCCAAGATGTTCATTGATTGGTTTGCAATACCTTGGTTTGTACCACGTGAGGTGGCGCTATTGATTGGCCCTGGCACGCCCCAAACTTTTCGACCTAAAGCATTTGCCCAATTAGCAGTTGAAAGTGAGCCTGACCTTTGGGCGGCTTCTACAACCACGACTTCATCACTAAGCGCTGCAATTATTCGATTTCTGGTTAAGAAATTTTGTTTTAATGGCCGGCCAGTTGGTGGTATTTCACTAACCACTGCTCCGGTTTCCACTATTCGTGAAATCAAACCTGCATGCGCGGCAGGATAGGCAACATCGATTCCACAACCTAAAACTGCGATTGTCTTTCCCCCGCCGGCGATTGCGCCGCGATGTGCCGCAGCGTCAATCCCAAATGCTGCTCCAGAAATAGTTACAGCATCACTTCTTGCCAAGGTTGAACCGATTTCACCTGCAACCTGTTCACCGTATTGAGACGCAGCTCTCGCCCCCACAACGGCAATCTGTTTATTTGAATTAATTAAAACCTCTAAATCACCACGAACCCATAAGCAAAGCGGGGTTTGAAAATCTAGCTCATTTAATTTTTTTGGCCAGAATTGGCTTCCGGGAAAAATAATCTGCGCTTGAGCTCTTTTGGTTTTTCGAATAACACTTTCCAAATCCTGAACTAAATCTGAATTAATCATTCCTAGGAAATGGGATCGAGTGCCGATGCCTTCGATTAATTTTGCTAAGGCTTCAATTGGACCAAATTCAGCAACAAGTGCGCCAACTCTTTCGTTGGCAGGTGAAGTGTGATTAGCAAGCAGTATTCGCGCTGATAGTTCATCGAACTTGGGAATTTGAGGTGAATGTAAATGCATAGCAAGCAGATTTAAGCATTGAATGCGCTGATGAAAGGGTTTTAGAAAACTGTGGGTGAATCCCAGCTGTTAATTACTTAAGTTCTCTAAATCAGGTTTTGCTAGTTCTTCAACGTTTACATCTTTAAAAGTTAAAACGCGAACTTTCTTAGCAAATCTTGCTTGGCCATAAATGTCCCAGATCCAAGCATCGCTAAGGACGACTTCAAAATAAACATCGCCTGCTTCATTTGTGCGTACCTGTACATCAACGCCATTTGATAGATAAATGCGACGTTCAGTATGAACGATGTAATTAAAAAGATGAACTAGATCGCGGTATTCCCGATAAAGCTCAAGTTCGAGCTCAGATTCGTAGCGTTCTAGTTCCTCAGCTGACATGTTCTTAGCCTATTAGTTCGCTTAATCTAGTCTGCGGTCGGCAGGTTCCAGGACCTGCGATGAAATTGTGTCGCACCAAATTCTTTGATCGCAGCCATGTGCTTTGCACTGCCGTAGCCAACATTTCCATCAAAGCCATACTTTGGATACTTAACGCTGGCCTTTTGCATCAGGCTATCCCGTTCAACTTTTGCCAACACACTTGCTGCTGCAACCGATGCGCAATGTTGGTCTGCTTTAATTTTCATGGTGATACCCAAGTTTGCTAGTCCGGCAAGCCAGTTATGTTTGCCATCCAAAATTAAGTGATCTGGCTTTTTGCTCAGTTGATCAAAAGCGCGTTGCCATGCTTTTACTAAAGCACCTACAATCCCAACTTTGTCTATTTCACGTGGGCTGGCATGGCCAATTGCATAATCGATTGTCCATTCTTGAAGTTGTGGAATTAAGTTTTCTCGAACAGGTTTTGAAATTAATTTGCTATCTCTTAGTTTTTCTGGGATTGCTTTAACTGATAAGTCAACTACTGCTATTCCAACTGAAACAGGTCCAGCAAGAGCTCCCCGTCCGACTTCATCAACTCCAGCGACAAACTTAGAGCCTGATTTAAGTAATTGCTGCTCAAGATCAAGAGTTGGAGCCAGATTAATTTTCAATGCCACCGATTCGATCAAATGGCCAGATCCGCATAACCACTCGCCCAACAACTTCAGATAGCGGAACCATGCCATTATTTAAATCTAGGTGGTAACGCGAATCTTCAGAATTTGCTCGATTGTCTCCCATTACAAAGATATTGTTCTCAGCAACTAGAACTTCAAAAGTTACCTGATTAGTTTCACTGTCTGGTTTTAAATAATTTTCAACTAGCGGCTCGCCGTTTACTAGCAATGAACCTTTGGCATCACAGCACTTAACTACATCGCCGCCAACACCGACAACTCGTTTTACTAAATCGTTGCCTGAGTTAGCCGGAACAATTCCAATAAATTGAAGTGCTCGACCAAGTGGTGTGTCATATGGATTTGGGAATCCTTCACCAAGCCAGCCACCTGGATCATGGAAGACCACAACATCTCCGCGATTGATTCCCGAAAGTTTGGTATTTATTTTTGAAACTACAATTCGATCATTGCGCTGCAAAGTATCTTCCATCGAAGCACTTGGAACATAAAAAGCTTGAATCAGAAATGTGCGAACCAAAATTGAAAGCACCAAAGCTGAACCAACTACCGTGATAATTTCACGGATCAAACTTGGCTGCTTTTTGGGCTTTTCAGAACGATGTTTCATTAGTTCAATTTTCCATCAATTGTCTTTGCAAATAACAAAGGCCTGCCGAAAAGCAGGCCTTTGTTTTAGAAAGCGATTTATTCGTTGTCGCGCTTTTCTTTGATCTTTGAGGCTTTGCCACGAAGTTCACGTAAGTAGTAAAGCTTGGCACGACGGACGTCACCACGGCTTACTAGTTCAATTTGTTCAACGATTGGTGAGTGAACAGGGAATGTACGCTCAACACCGGTACCAAATGAAACCTTACGTACTGTGAAAGTTTCGCGAACTCCGCCGCCTTGGCGACGTAGAACTACACCCTGGAACATCTGGATACGTGAACGAGTACCTTCGATAACGCGTACGTGAACTTTGACGTTGTCACCGGGACGGAAGTCAGGAATGTTTGTTTTTAGTGATGCTGCATCAACTTCATCAAGGAAGTGCATTATTACTCCGAAGGACTTAGTCGCCACAGGTCGAAAGCCCTAATTAAAGGTCTTGCCGGATATTTTTGTTGTAAGTCTTTTGCGCTACCCCTGTGGCGGTTTGGCGCGACCCAACGAATTATTACTTTGCCATAAATCTAGGACTAGACCAAATCCGCCTTGATATATATGCTTATTTATCTAACTTCCCATTAACTTCCCCCATTAGAACAGGCTTCCCCAAATGGCCACTATTGCTACCGCACCACGGGTGCAAGCTAAGCCTGTTCTGCCTAAATTAGGTAACACTCGAGTTACTGGCAAAGAGCAGTACTACACACCTTCACAAACTGCGCACCAAGTTTTAAGTGAAGTTGCAGATCTTGTTCCAAATTTAAGTTCAAGACATTTACTTGAACCTGCTGGTGGTACCGGTGCATTCATCGAAGCGGCAAAAGATTTTGGATTTTCAAAAGTTACAAGCTTTGATATTGAACCTCATCACCCACAGGTAAAGCTATTTAGTTTCTTAGAGGTTCAATTAACTGAATCTAACTACATCACAATTAGTAATCCACCATTTGGACGTAACAATTCACTTTCAATTCCATTTTTTAATCACGCCGCTCCCCATTCAGATTTCATTGCCTTTATCGTTCCGCGTTCATGGCGAAAGTGGACTGTGATGAACAAGCTTGATCGTAATTTCCAACTTGTTCGTGATTTGGATCTAGCCATTAACTACGTTGATCAATTTGGTCTTGAAATTAATGCCAAAGATCGCCTGCGCACATGTGTTCAATTCTGGGCAAGAACAAGTACCCCTCGCCCATTGATTCAGGTTCAAGATATGGGTGTTATTTCTAAAGTCACGCCTTCTGAAGCCGATGTTGCGTTAACTATCTTTGGATATAACTGTGGAACGGTCTCTGAAAGTTTCCGCCGGGTTAAGAACACCACTCAGATGTATTTGAAACTTAATCATCGAAAGGCACTCGATGCTCTTAAGTCAGCCAACTTCCGTCAGTTCTATATGAATACAGCCACGACTGAAGCACTTTCAATTGCAGAAATTAACTATGCGCTAAATGAAGTTATTTTTGGCGATCCAAAACTAAAACTTGTTGACTAATTAATCGATTAAGTCTGGGCGTACTTGCGCAGTTTTTTCTTTTGCTTGCTCAAGGCGCCATTTAGCAATTTTTCCGTGATCGCCTGAAACTAAGACTTCAGGAACTTCCAAATCTCGCCATTCTGGTGGCCTGGTGAAAACTGGTCCTTCGATTAGTTGTTCCATTTGACCTTTAGCAAATGAATCATCTAAATAGCTTTCAGTGTTGCCAAGCACTCCTGGAATTAATCGGCCAAGTGCTTCAACGATCACAAGAACTGCAGCTTCGCCACCAGCAAGTACGTAATCACCAATTGAAACTTCATCAACGCGAACTTTTGTTTTGAAATGCGCGCTTACCCTTGAATCAATTCCTTCAAAGCGTCCGCAGGCAAATACTAAATGCTTGGCCTGAGAATATTCTTGGGCAATTTCTTGAGTGAATGGCTTTCCAGACGGTGTTGGAATTACCAAAATTGTTTCACTATCAAGTAGCTCATCAAGAGCTTCTCCCCATGGTTCTGGTTTCATCACCATGCCAGGGCCACCACCGTATGGGGCATCATCAACTGTTTGGTGTTTATCGTGGGTGTAATCGCGAAGATCATGAACCGATAAATCGATTAAACCTGTTTCGACGGCTTTACCAATAAGTGAGAGTTTTAATGGTTCTAGATATTCAGGAAAAACTGTGACGACATCAATTTTCATCTTCAGTATCCCTAATCACAATTGCTTCAGTTTCATCGATCAATCCAGGCGGTGGCGTGATTGTTAACTTGCCGCCACGTATATCGACATCGGGCACAAATTGAAGAACGAAAGGAACCAGACTTTCAGTGCCATCATGTTTTGTAATCGCCAATACATCTTGAGCAGGAAGGTGGATTACTTCACTGATTTTGCCAATGACTTTACCTTCATGAATTACTTCAAGCCCAATTAATTGATGGTCATAGAACTCATCTGGATCTTCAGGTAATTCCATAGGATCAACATCAACTGAAAGACTCAAGCCTTTAAGTTCTTCAGCACGGTTTCGGACATCAAAACCGGCAAAGTGAACAATAAAACGCCCACTGTGCCATTTGGAATTAGCGACAGTGAGCGTTTGATTATTTGATGTTTGAAGTTTTGCACCATCAGCGAAGCGAACTTCAGGCTCATCTGTCATCGGTTCAACGAATAGATCCCCACGTACCCCATGGGCACGACCAATTCGCCCGATGACGAGCTGCATTTAATTAACGTTCGTCTACATCAAGAATGTCGATACGAACATTCTTTTCAGACAACGCGTTAACTACAGTGCGAAGTGCACTTGCAGTACGACCTGACTTACCGATTACTCGACCCATGTCTTCAGGATTTACCTGAACTTCAAGAGTTGGCCCTTTACGGTTTTTTTCGCGCACGACAACGTCATCAGGATGATCAACGATGCCTTTTACGAGATGCTCTAATGCCTCGTCCAGCATGAATTACGCCTCTTCGACTACTTCAGCTGCGGCTTCAGCTGCAGTTTCTGCAACTTCTTGCGCAACTTCTTCTACTACTTCTTCAACATTTTCAGAAACAGCTTCAGCAGCTTCTTCTGCTACTGGTGCTTCCTCAGCCTTAACTTCTTCAACCACAACTGGCTTTTCAACCTTTGGGCGGATAGTTGGTGTGCGAGGTTCGTTAGCAACAGCTAGAACTGTTTCAGCAAACTTAGTGTTCTTATCAACCTTTGCTGCAGCAACTTTTAGGGTGCCTTCAGCGCCTGGTAGACCTTTGAACTTCTGCCAGTCACCAGTGATCTTTAGTAGTGCCATTACTGGTTCAGTTGGTTGTGCACCAACGCCTAGCCAGTACTGCACACGATCAGAGTTGATCTGAATAAGACTTGGTTCTTCCTTTGGATGGTACAAACCGATTTCTTCGATTGAACGTCCATCACGGGCGGTACGCGAATTAGCAATTACAACGCGGTATTGCGGATTACGAATTTTGCCTAGTCGCTTTAACTTAATTTTTACGGCCACGCTTTTTATTTCTCCTGTTATTGGTTTGATCACAAGAAAGTTTTAGTGGGGTAAAACTTTAGATTTGTGATCGGATGAATCCGAACTAGCTGCGGTTAGAGGGCCGGCTACTAGGTCGGGATTACTCGCAATAGTCTGCCAGAAGCCTTTGGATTGGGGAAATCGGCTTAAACTCAAATGTATGTTCCCTAAAGTATCTGCCCAAAACGACCTAATTTCCGTTGATTTTTCTGTAATTGATCAACTCATTAATTTCAAACCAGGTGGGATCAGATTTACCAAAACTCAAGTTGATTCGGTTGAGGTTGGACCTCAGGTACTCAAACAAATACGTGGAGTTAGGGCTCCTGGCACTTACGCCTATTTCATTATTGCTGGAACATATTGGACCGGCCTAAAGAAGCGCAGTTTTTGGAATGCCAAACGCAAATATGCTGCAAATACGATTCGAATTAATTTAAAAAACCATAAGTACGACCACGTGGTGATCCAAGTTGCTGATCCAAAAGCACTTGAAACTCAATTACTTAATTAATTATTTAAAAATCCTTTAAAGGCACTTGGTAGCTCGGTTAATTTATCTACTGGCTTTTCTTCGGGAAGATCAAGGCCCGCTTCTTGCGCTGCGCGCTTAGCTGGGTTACCAGATTTCTTTGCACCTTTGCCTGATTTTTGTTGCTTCTTTTGTTGTGGTGGTTTTGGCATTCCCATGCCTGCCATGTTTGGCATTCCTGCAACATTTGGCATCGCACCTTTAGCCATTTGCTTCATCATTTTTGCAGCAGCGGTGAAGCGATCAACCAAGCTATTTACATCACTTACTTCAGTTCCACTTCCCCGAGCTATTCGGGCACGACGTGAACCGTTTAGTATTTTTGGGTCTTCACGCTCAGAAACTGTCATTGAAGAAATAATTGCACTTGCTCGATCAAGTTCTTTTTCGTCAAAATTTTCAATCTGTTTTTTCATTTCACCACCGCCAGGCAACATGCCAAGCATTTTGCTGAAATTACCCATCTTCTTTAATTGGTTCATCTGATCCATGAAGTCAGAAAGTGTGAAGCTTTCGCCACTTTGAACTTTTTGGGCAAGTTTTTCAGTCTGGGCTTTATCAAAAGTTTTTTCGGCTTGTTCTATTAGTGAAAGCACATCACCCATATCCAAGATGCGGGATGCCATTCGATCTGGATGGAAAATTTCAAAATCTGTTAACTTTTCGCCAGTTGATGCGAACATGATTGGTTTTTCAGTGATGGTTGCAACTGAAAGAGCAGCGCCACCACGTGCGTCACCATCAAGTTTGGTTAGAACAACGCCATCGATTCCAATTTCACTTGCAAAAGTTGATGCCGTATTAACTGCATCTTGGCCAGTCATCGCGTCAATTACCAGCAATGTTTCAGTTGGATTGGCTTCGCGTTTCACCTTTGACAGCTGATCCATTAATTCTGAATCGATTGCCAGGCGGCCAGCTGTATCGACAATCACAACGTCGTGCAGTTTTTGGTTGGCAAAAGTTATCGCATCTTTTGTTACTTTGACCGGGTCGCCAATACCGTTACCTGGCTCAGGTGCGAAGACAACTGTGTTGGCTTGTTGGCCAACAATCTTTAATTGATCAACTGCATTTGGTCGCTGCAAGTCTGCTGCCACAAGCATTGGCTGGTGACCTTCACTTCGCAAATGCATCGCAAGTTTGCCAGCAAGCGTTGTTTTACCTGCACCTTGTAAGCCTGCAAGCAAAATAACAGTTGGTGGATTTTTCGCTAATTTAATTCGGCGGGTATTTCCACCAAGAATTGCAGTTAGTTCTTCATTAACAATTTTTACTATTTGCTGGGCTGGATTAAGTGAACTTGAAACTTCAGCACCAAGAGCGCGCTCTTTAATAGTTGCACAAAATTGTCGAACTACTGGAAGGGCCACGTCAGCATCAAGTAATGCGATGCGGATTTCCCGAACTGTTTCTTCAATATCGTTTTCAGTTATTCGCCCTTTGCCCCGCAATTGCTTAAATGTTGTGGCTAAGCGATCTGAAAGTGAATTGAACATTAGACCTTTAGTTTACTAAAACGGATTTTTCTAGAATCCGGCCATAAGTTTTAAACCTGCAATCAAAAGCACAAAGCCCAGTGCCTTTCGCACGCCTGCATTTGAGAATTTCGCGATACCTAATTTGGTGCCAACTAGCGCTCCTGCCATTACTGCAACGACAAACACTGGCAGTGAACTTGGCAGATTGTTCACAGAACTAATGTGACCTAGAAGCCCAAAACTTGAATTCACCAGAATAAATACGGCTGCTGTTCCCGAAAGCTGCTTTACCGCTGTCCAACTAAGTAAAAGTGCGATTGGCGAAAGAAAAATGCCACCACCGGTGCCAGTTAAGCCCGCAAGCAAACCAATTGCCCCGCCGATCAATAAAGCAAAGGTGAAATTTGGCGGATTAATTACGTTGATTACTTTTTGCCCAAGCTGAGAAATAAAACTCAAGCCGGAAAGTAACAGCAGTGCGCCCACAATTGGCTTATAAATTTCGTTACTTAGTTCGATACTTCCACCGATAAAAGACATTGGAATTGCACCGATTGCTAGCGGAGTAAATAGCTTTAAATCAAATAATTTGGCTTTCAAAAAGCGCCAGCTGGTGAAGGCTGAAACAAAAATATTTAGAACTAGTGCTGTTGGTTTTATTTCAGTTCCAGCTAAACCAAATAGCGACATTATTGCGATGTAAATCGAAGAACCAGCATGGCCAACTGACGTATAAAGAATTGCCCCAAAAAATAAGCAGATAGCAATTAATAAATCAGCGCTGGTTACCTCAAGGAAATTCACAACTATCCCCCAGCAAATGGCGGAAGGACATCAACAAGGTCGTTTTCGCTAACTACAGTTTTTAAGTCATTGCAGGAAACTTCATTTAGCAAAATACTGCACTTCTTTAAAACGATAGAAAGTTCAGGAAATTTCTTTGTTGCATTAGTTAAAACTTCAGAAACGTCTTTTCCGGAAACTTGAATTTCAGAAGTTTTCGTTACTGCTTTTGCTGCTGCGAAAAATCTAACTAGAGCCATCTGCTACCCGCCAATTGCTGACATCGGCCTGCTTGGCTGAATGAAATCTGGGTTGTTGATTCCATGGCCAGGTAATTTATCGGCAACTGTTTGTCCAAATAATTTGGCGATCTTTTGATCGAGCTCATCATTGGATATGTTTTGATCCCGCAAAATTGAACGTAAATCGGTTTCACTTTTGGCAAATAAACAGGACCTGATTTGACCATCTGAAGTTAATCGAAGGCGATCGCAATCACCACAAAACGGTCTAGTGACACTGGCAATGATGCCAACTTTGGCTGGCCCACCATTAATCAGAAAATCTTCAGCTGGAGCTGAGCCACGTGCGCCAACTGGCGTTAACGTAAACGATTTTTCCAATTTATTAAAGATGTCATCTGCAGTGATCATTTGTGCGCGATTCCAAATACCACCTGCATCAAGTGGCATCTGTTCGATAAATCGAAGATGGAAGCCTTCATCAATTGCCCATTGCAATAGCTCTGCTGCTTCATCATCATTTATTCCAGGCATTAGTACTGAATTAATTTTGATTGGTGCAAGGCCGCTATCTTTTGCTGCCTTTAACCCTTTTTGCACATCATCAAAACGATCACGATGGGTTAACTCATTGAATCGCTCAGGTCGCAGTGTATCTAAGCTGACATTTATCCGAGATAGACCAGCATTTTTTAATTGCTGAGCCAGGCTTGAAAGCTTGATTCCATTTGTAGTCAAAGAAAGTTGTGGTGCATTTTCTAGCTGTGAAATCTGCGAAACAATTTCGACAATGTCTGGGCGAAGCAGTGGCTCGCCGCCAGTTAGCCTGACTTCGGTTATTCCACAATTAACTGCGACTTGAATTACTCGGATTAATTCATCTGAAGTTAGTAATTTTTCATTTGGTAACCAGTCGCTGAATTCTTCAGGCAGGCAGTAATTGCATCGCAAATTACAACGGTCAGTCAAAGAGACTCGAAGGTCGCGGTGCACTCGACCATACGTGTCGATTAATTGGGTCATGCGAAATTAACCCACTCTTCGGTGCCATCAACAAACACTTGATGCTTCCAAATTGGTATTTGACGCTTAGCTTCATCTACTAATTCACTGCAAGCTGCAAAGGCTGCTTCTCTATGGCTTGCCGAAACGGCAACAACAAATGCACACTGCCCGATTGGAATTTCCCCGTGGCGATGAGCTAAAGCAACCTGATTAACATCGTGCTTCTGGCAAATTTGATTTGCAACATCGGTTAATACAGCCTGAGCAGTCGGATGTGCTTCATAAGTTAATGACTTAACTTGTTTTCCATCATGATGATCACGAACATCACCAGAAAACAAAACAACAGCGCCAGAATCATTTCCAGCAACTAGTTTTTGGTAATCACTGGGATTGATGACATCGCCAGTCACTAATGCCTTAACGACTTTTGCCATGGATTAATTATTGTTTATTACTCCAAGCATTATGTACCCAGCAGTCATCAGGCAGAATAAGCACATGTCCGAAACAATTTTTGAAGCGCAACTTGAGGTAGCCATGCAGTTGGCTCACAATGTGGCACCACCAACAAAGTTGATATCGCTACCAATCGAACAAGCCACTGGTTATGTATTAGCCAATGAAATTACTTCGGCAACAGATTTGCCACCATTTAATGCCTCCAAAGTAGATGGCTATGCAATTAACGACCTCGGGCCGTGGAAATTAGTTGGTGAAAATTTAGCTGGTTCAGTAGCGCAAAAATCACTTGAAGCGGGGACTTGTATTTATGTAGCAACTGGGGCTGCCCTTCCTGATGGTGCCTTGGCGGTAATCAAGCAAGAAGACTGTGTGGTTTCAGGAGGTGAAGTGAAATCCAAAAAGGAATCTTTTGAAGTAATCGCCGGTGACAACGTAAGACCGCAAGGTTACGAAGCAAAATCTGGCGAACAATTAATTAACTCAGGCACAGCTTTAACGCCTGCCCTGCTTGGGCTAATTGCTGCCTGTGGCTTAAGCGAAGCCACTGTTTATCAAAAACCAACAGTTGAAGTCCTAATTCTTGGCGATGAATTAATTCACTCGGGAAATTCAGGCCAAGGAAAAGTTAGAGATTCAATCGGGCCGCAAATTTCAGGTTGGCTTGATTATTTTGGTGCGCAGTTACTTGCAATTAAATATGTCGCCGATACTTTAGAAGAGCATATTTCTGCGATAAATAACAGCGCAGCAGATTTGGTAATCACTACCGGCGGCACAGCAGCAGGACCTGCTGATCATCTGCATCAGGCCATCGATGAGTGTGGCGGTTCAGTTTTAGTTGATGCAGTTTTAGTTCGACCTGGTTATCACCAATTAATTGCCGAACTTCCCAACAAATTCCTAATTGGCTTACCTGGCAATCCACAATCAGCAGTAATTGGCTTAATTACGTTGGTATCAAACTTCGTTGCCGGTGCTACCAACAAGTCAAGAACCACTTTTGGTACACGAATTATGGCAACTGAAGTACCTGCGCCAGCCAACGAACATCGATTCGTTTTGTCACGCGAAATCAAATCGTTGACAAAAGTCGGTCACATTGAACCTGTTGAACATTTAGATTCATCGATGTTGCGCGGGTTTATTGATGCCGAAGGCTACGCAGTCATCGAACCAGGTGGCGTAACAAGTGGTTCAACGGTTAGCTGGATTCCTCTTCCAACTTAACTATTGGCAAATTCAAAATTCTCGTCACCCATTTCAAGAGAATCTGAATCCTCATACGCCAACTCGCCATGAGCTCGTAAATCTACGCCCTCAAGTTCATGTTCTTCATCGATCCTGAATCCTAGAGTTCGGTCCAAAACTTTTGCGATTATAAAAGTAACAATGAATGAAAAAGCCGTAACAGAACCAGCACCGATTGCCTGTTTGCCTAGTAATTCAAGCCCGCCACCATAGAAAAGTCCATCAGCACCAAATTCATTCACTGATTTGGTCCCAAAGAATCCAATTGCTAAACAGCCAACTAAACCAGCAACTAGATGCAGGCCAACGACATCAAGGGAATCATCAAAGCCGAACTTAGATTTGATCTGAATTGCATAAGCACAAACAAACCCAGCAATAATTCCAATAACTAGAGCTCCACTTGGTGAAACAAATGCACAGGCAGGTGTGATTGCAACTAACCCGGCGATCGCTCCTGATGCCGCCCCAACTGCTGACGGCCGTTCACCTTGCAGTTGTTGTCCGAATAACCAACCAATTAAGCCAGCACTTGCTGCAACTTGGGTATTTAAGATCGCTAGACCTGCTGTTGCATTAGCGCCAAGAGCCGATCCACCGTTAAATCCAAACCAACCAAACCACAAAAGTCCTAAACCGATCATTGCAAGTGGAATGTTGTGTGGTTTTGTTGAACCACCTTTCCAGCCAAGACGTGGTCCAAGAACTATTGCAAGGGCTAAGCCCGCAGCACCAGCATTGATATGAATTGCGGTACCGCCTGCAAAATCTAGGACACCAAGTGCGGCTAGCCAGCCAGCTCCATTTGAATCTGTGCCGCCAAAATCAAATACCCAGTGGGCAACTGGGAAATAAACAACTGTTGACCAAATGGCAACGAAAATTGCCCAAGTAAAGAACTTAGTTCGATCGGCTACTGATCCGCTGATTAGTGCTGGCGTTATTACGGCGAACATCAGCTGAAAGGCAGCAAAAGCTAATAGCGGAATTGGGTAAGTCGCTCCATTTGCGGCAAGTTCGCCAACTTTACTTCCTAGATTTGAAAAACCGATTTCACCGATGAATGCACTTCCGCTATTGCCAAAAGAGACCGCATATCCGTAAATCACCCAAAGTGCGGCTGCGATACCCATCGAGATAAATGACATCATCATCATGTTCAAGGTGCTCTTACGTTTAGAAAGCCCGCCGTAAAACAGTGCAAGTCCTGGGGTCATGATCAAGACCATTGCTGAAGCAACTAAAACCCAGGCTGTGTCGCCGGTATTAATTTCCATGATTACTCCTATTTCAAATCTGAATTAATCTGACGACGCTGTCATTTGAGTTGATTTTGACCGGGAAATGTTTCGACACACCGCCAACTAGGTTTCAAAAATGTGAATTAATTAGCCATTTATTACAAATATGTTTCAGTGATGCATACTTCTTATATGAAGAAAATTGTGGCTATAGTGCTGGGTATATCCCTTGTAATTGGTTTAGGTTTTGTCGTCGGGCTTTCCTCAAAAGGCTCTAGATATCCAGAACCAATCCCAACTCTTTCTGCTTGGGTAATGCCACCGTCAATGATTAATCCAAAAAATGAAAAATACACCGAAGTCAACGTTGATGGCTCAGTCGTTCTGGTAGTTGATGACGCTGAAAATTGGACTGTTGAGATTGCTGATAAATCACTTTTGGAATTTATTCCAGGTGGAGATCAGGGTACTTATGAAACATACCCTGGTCTTACTGCCCTTGCTGCAGGTACAACTAAAGTCACAGCTATCAGTCCAGATGGCGATAAGTATGAATTCACAGTTTTGATTAAAGAAAAAGGCATACCCCTTTGGGGACCTGAAGCTCTTGCGGTTGAACTTGCAACTGCAGTTGTTGGCAAGTCAGAACAAGAAGCGATGGAAATGATCGACAATAAAGGCGGTCAAATCACCTACCGAATCGTTAAACGCGATGGTGAATCATTTCCAGTGACAATGGATTACCGAATGGATCGAATTAACTTAGAAATTGAAAAAGGCATTATTACTAGTGCCTCAGTTGGTTAATTTACGTTAAGAAGTCCGTCAACAAATAGTTTGGGATCAAACGGCGCCAAATCATCTGGTCCTTCGCCAAGTCCAACAAGTTTCACAGGAACGCCAAGTTCCTGCTGGACTGCAATCACAATTCCACCTTTTGCAGTGCCATCAAGCTTGGTAAGAACTACCCCAGTTACTGGAACTACTTCAGCAAATACTCGAGCTTGAGCTAATCCGTTTTGACCAGTTGTTGCATCGATTACTAAAAGAACCTCATCAATGGATGTTGATTTACTTGCCACACGATGAACTTTTCCTAATTCGTCCATCAATCCTTGTTTAGTATGTAAGCGCCCAGCAGTGTCGATTAAAACAACATCAACTTCGTTTTCGATTCCAGTCTTGACTGCTTCAAAGGCAACAGCTGCCGGATCGCCACCTTCTGCCCCACGAACTACAGGAACGCCTACGCGATCGCCCCACGTAATTAATTGTTCGGCTGCTGCAGCGCGGAATGTATCAGCTGCGCCAAGTAGGACATCTAAATCTTGACTCGAAAGCATTCTGGCTAATTTTCCAGTTGTGGTAGTTTTTCCAGTTCCATTAACTCCAACGGTTAAAACAACTGCCGGAGCATCAACTTTACGTTTTACTTTTAGAGATCGATCAAAGCCACCATCAACTAATTTTGTTAATTCTTGACTTGCAACATTTTTCAAATTTGCAGCTTGGGCGGAACCTGCTGATTTAACTGCGCTGCGTAATTTCTCAACAACCTCAACCGAGGCTTTGGCACCAACATCAGCCAGAATCAACTCATCTTCAAGATTGGTCCAGTCAGATTCACTTAAGTCACTTGAATTAAAAATATTCTTTAAAGCCCCGCCAATTCCGCTTTGTGATTTTGTTAAGCGGTCCTTGAGTCGATTAGCTCTTTGATCGGTGGCTTCTGGGATTTCGATTTGTGGCAAAGCTACTGAAGGCAAAGTTGGATCTGCAACCTGGTTAGAAGCAGCAACTCGCTTGGGTTTTTTGCGAGTCTTTAAGAAAACTAATACTGCTGCAAGTAAGGAGATTGCAATTACTAAGCCAACTATTTGAGTTGAGTTCATTAATTACCTAATTAATTAGTGGAGCCAGCAAGCGCAGCAGCTTCAGGTGCTTCGTTATCTCGAGTAATGCGTTGGCTAATAACCTGGGTAACACCATCGCCACGCATAGAAACACCGTAAAGCGCATCGGCAATTTCCATAGTGCGCTTTTGGTGAGTAATGATCAATAGCTGTGAATCGCGGCGAAGTTCAGCCAAGATTTCAAGCAAACGACCTAAGTTCACATCATCAAGTGCTGCTTCAACTTCGTCCAGAATGTAGAACGGACTTGGACGAGCCTTAAACAGTGCAACTAAGAATGCAACTGCAGTTAGTGACTGTTCACCACCTGAAAGAAGTGAAAGTCGTTTGTAAGTCTTGCCTGGTGGGCGCGCTTCAATTTCTACGCCAGTGTTTAGCAAATCATTTGGTTCAGTCAGAATCATTCTGGCTTCACCACCTGGGAATAAGCGGGCAAAGTTGGTTCTAAATTCTCTAGATGTGTCTTCGTATGCTTCGGTGAATACCTGCTGTACACGCTCATCCACATCTTTAATCACACTTAAAAGGTCAGCGCGAGACTTGCGTAAATCTTCAAGTTGTTCGCCTAAGAACTTATGACGTTCTTCAAGTGCTGAGAACTCTTCAAGTGCAAGTGGGTTGACGCGACCAAGTAGTGCAAGTGATCGCTCAGCTGCGGCTAAGCGGCTTTCTTGTTGCTTTCTAACATATGGGTATGGCTGTGGTTCTGGATCATTTGGATCGATTTCATCACCTGGTGCTGGTGGTGACGGCGGAACCAAAACATCTGGGCCGTATTCGTTTGAAAGTTCTTCTGGGCCAACACCGAAATCTTCGAGTGCTTTAGTTTCAAGGGCATTAATTCGCATGCGTTGTTCAGCCCTGGCAACTTCATCTTTGTGAACGCTGTCAGTTAAGACTTCAAGTTCGGCAGCGAGTTCGCGGATGCGACCACGAACTTTCTTAACTTCTTCTTCCCTACCTTGACGTTGGTTAACTACTTCTTCACGTTCGAATTGAGCAAGGGCAACTGACTGCCCAAGTAGTTCAAGACCAGATTCAGATGCGATCACAACAGCTTTAGCTATTTGAGCCTCACGGCGGCGGCGTTCACGTAATTCAATTGCGCGGGCGCGGGCTGTGCGCTCAAGGTTTGCCGCATGCTCTAATTGTTCAGCTTGGGTTGAAAGGGCCCGAACTCGTTCTTCACCTGTGCGAACTGTAAGACGAGCATTCATTTCTGCATTACGAGTTGCCTGAAGAACTTCAACGAGTTTTTCGCGGTGTTCTTCGTTTAATTCAGCTTCATCGATTGATTCATTTTGAGCTGCACTATGGCGATTTTCTAGATCAACTAAATTACGCTGATCATCTTCGCGCGCTTTGCTAGCTGCTGTAATTGCAGCAGAAATTCGATCAGCTTCACCCGTTGCACTGCGAACAGCTGACTGCAGGTTTCCAAGTTGTTCAGCAATTGCTGCCATGTTGGCATCTGATTCATGCAGACGATCAAGGGCGCTGCCAACTAATTTCAGAGCCTGCGCCTGGGCTTGAGTTGCACTGCTAACTGCAAAACGTGCACGATCAGCGCGGTGGCCGGCTGCTTCAAGTTTTTCGCGAGCTTGATCAACGGCAACTTGGATTTCAATCAGACTCTGAGTTCCGCGGGATCCACCTTGAACAAAGCCGTTGCCAAGTAAGTCGCCATCGCGAGTAACTGCGCGCATCGCAGGATTACTGGCAACTACATCGTGGGCTTCTTCAATTGAGTCAGTAACAACGACGCGATTTAATATTCCAGAAAGTGTTGTGCGAAGTGCTGAATCGCAATTAATTAAATCAATTGCGTAGCGCTGGCCAGGGCGAAGTTGTGGCCATGCACTTAAGTCTGCTGCTTGCTGTCCAACTACAACAATCGCTGCGCGACCGGCATCCTCACGGCGTAATTTACGAACTGCATTTTCAGCAGCACTTGGTGAATCAACGGCAACCGCATCAGCTGCTGCGCCAAGTGCTGCGGCAACTGCAGTTTCATATCCGTTTTCAATCTGCATTAATGCTGCAACTGCACCAAGAATTCCTGACATTGAATCAGTTGCGGCAAGTAGTGCGGCGCCGCCATCGCGACGAGCCATACCTTGTTCAAGTGCTTCAAAGCGTGCGGCGGCGGCGGCACGTTCACGTTCAGCTTCTTGCTCATCTAAGCGAGCTGCTTCTAATTCATTTTCAGCTTTTGCAAGTGCGCTGGATGCAAAATCGTGCTGCGCATCTAAGCCAACTTCACCTTCATCAAGGCCAGCAACTTGAGTTTCCAAAGTATTGAATTCTCGGGTAGCACTTTCGGCACGCTCACGTGCCTGGCGAAGTTGTTCTTCAAGGCGATCGATTTCAGATGATCTAGTTTCAACTCGTGATTTTGCAGCAGCAACTTGGCCAGCAATTCGGGCTAAACCTTCGCGGCGATCTGCAATCGCGCGAGTAACCGATTGAAGTCTTGCTTCTTCAGCGGCAAGTGCGGTTTCTGCAGATGTGCGCTCGTTGATCGTTGCATTTAAAGCCAATCGATCGTTATCAACTTGAGCGGCGAGATCTGCTTCTTGAACGCGAATTGCATGGGCTTCGCGATCGATTTCTTCTGGATCACGGCCACGTTGAACTTCATCTTCTTCAGTCTCACCTTGGCGGACGCGTTCTTTAGCAAGCGCAAGAGTTGAGCGCATGCGTTCTTGCAGTGCGCCAAGTTGGTAGAAAGCATTTTGGGCACGTTCAACTAGTGGCGCAGATTCAGCAATCTGGTTATCTAATATGGCTTCGCGAGCGCGAGATGCAGTTAGTTCGCTTTCAACTTCACCACGACGCTCTCGTAGTGCAGTTTCGTCGGCAATTTCTGCCTCTAAAGCAACTTTCATTTGCGCAAGGTCATCAGCTAACAAACGTAATCTGGCATCACGAACATCTGACTGAATAACGTTTGCTCGTCTGGCCACTTCTGCTTGCCTGCCAAGTGGTTTTAACTGGCGACGAAGTTCATTAGTTAAATCTTCAAGGCGAGTTAGGTTCGCTTCCATGGCTTCAAGTTTGCGGACAGCTTTTTCTTTGCGTTTGCGGTGCTTGAGTACACCTGCAGCTTCTTCAATGTAAGAGCGGCGTTGTTCAGGAGTTGCCAAAAGGATTTCACGCAATCTGTTTTGACCAACGATCACGTGCATTTCACGACCAATACCTGAGTCGCTAAGAAGTTCTTGAATGTCTAATAAACGTGATGGAGTTCCGTTAATTGCATATTCAGATCCACCATTTCTAAACATGGTTCGAGAAATGGTGACTTCGGTGTAATCAATCGGTAATGCGCCATCACTGTTATCGATGGTTAGTAATACTTCGGCGCGACCTAGCGGCGCTCGACCACTTGAACCAGCGAAAATAACGTCTTCCATTTTTCCGCCGCGCAGAGTTTTAGCACCCTGCTCACCCATTACCCAGGCGATTGCATCAATAACGTTTGATTTGCCTGAACCATTTGGACCAACAACT
>JBEGOT010000074.1:0-3469 GCA_041181865.1 Actinomycetota bacterium
AACATTCTTTGGTAGTTATCAATTCCCAACCATTTTGGTGGATTGATCATGTCCCAGTAAGTGAATGACTGGTAAAAACTTGCAATCATTGGGTATGCGGTGAAAAGGAAAAATCCTGCGGTCCACGGCAACATACACATGAAAATAAATGTTTTTGGAGTTGAAACTCCATGTTTAGGTGCAGGAACAGCCGCCCCCTGCTTGCGCAGAGGGCGGACTGTTTTTCCTGAAGGAAAGGACATTGCTACCGGTTATCTCATACCAGGTAGAGCATTGACCTTATCTGCTGCTTGCTTCAAACCTGCTTTGAGATTTGAAACACCGATGCCTTGCAGATCGTTTGCTTGCCAAGCGTTGAACAACTCAACTAGGTAATCAACCTCGAGGTGTTCGCCAGCATTCAACAATCTGTGGTAGCCAGATTTCGGATGGCTAGTAATGCGGTAGAAAGGCAACATCCAAGCTGGACGAGTAACGCCAGCATCTGGTTGGCGAAGTGCATTCAAGCTTGGAACAGCTCCGAATGTATTTGCCCAGTCGCGTGAAACTTTAAGTTCGGTTGTAAGTTCTTTTAGAACTGTCCAAGCATCACGCATGTTGTCTGTGCCCTTTGAAATACCCATTGCGTTGCTACCTACAACACCGCGACCGTAGTCAGTGTCGTGAATTGCATCAGCAACTGGCATTGGAGCGGCTTTGAAGTTTACGTCTGGTGTATCGCAGTCGTAAGCATTCCAGTCTGGGTTGCAGAACAATGTTCCAAGCCAGTCAGCGTGATTCAACATTGCGATACGACCGGTGTTGAAGTCGTTATCTGAAGACCACCATGCACCTGCTTGTGCCATGAATGCTTGTAGACGGTTTGAACCCTTTTCAAAGTTTCCGCCACCGTAAACGTCAGCAATGAAGTTACGTTGCCACTTGAATGCTTTTTCCCAAGCTGGATCAGTAACGAATGCAGACTTGTTCTTTGAGTTAAAGAATTCTGCACCGAACTGTGCTGCTAGGAATTGAGCAGTCATGTCGTTGTCCATGTATGTTGCCCATGGAATATAACCTGCTTTGATGATGTTGCCGTTACGGATAACAGTCAACTTCTGTGAAGCAGACTTCAATTCGCTTAGAGTTTCTGGAGCATGCTTGATGCCTGCATCCTTAAACAAATCTTTGTTGTAGTAGAAACCAAAAACTTCAGAGCTAAATGGCATTGCGCAGGTCACGCCTTTTGACTTGGTGCCGCTGATAGCTGCTGGGGTGAAGGTTTTCTTCATGTCAACGCCGTTAGCGCCGTTGATGTACTTGTTTAGGTTTACCCAAGCACCGGTTCCACAGAACCAACCCACGTTTCCAGCGCCATTTGCCATGGAGATGTCTGGGCCATTGCCTGCGTTAATTGCTGCAAGTGAAACTTCCATGTCCTTGCCGCCGACAACGGTGACAGTGAGACCTGGGTGCTTCTTTTCAATGCGCTGAGCAGCAGCATTGATCAATTTGTAGTGTGCACGATTTGGACCTTGTGGCATCCAGACCACAATTTCACGGTTTGCAGCTTGTGCCACGTTGGCACTAACTAGACCAGATGCAAGCAAGGCTGCTGCAAATAATCCAGCAAGAAGGCTTTTCTTCTTCATACTTTCCTCTCTCCAGGCTCATAGGCACTTTGACTACGCCATTGTGTTGGTGACCCTATTTGCCTTGTGTTAGGGTAACTTACACTACAGAAATTGCGTGTCAATAGCGCTTGGAGGGGTTCGTGCGTACTGAAACCAAGTTGTTATCAAGTGCCATCGCTGTCGCACTAATTCTGGGAATAAGTGCAGGTCAGCCTGGGCCTGCCACAGCTCGAGTGCCACAGATTTCGCCAAAGATGGCTGCATTGGGTTTAACTGGCAAACTTTTTTATCACCGCTATGGCGAATATGGAGATTGGGCTTCGAAATTATTCGAGCTCGACCTCGCAACGGGCCGATTGGTACGTATAGATAAGGATTGGATCAGCGCCAAATCACCACTCAATGCGCATCCAAATGCTGCAGGAACCGCAATCACATTTATGGGAACAGCAACTGGTCTCGAAGAAAATGAATGGGATGTCTTTGTATCCCAGTGGAACGGCACTGCTTGGGCAGATCCGATCAACTTAACTGGGCCCAACGATAAACGTGATGAGGATCCAAAGTTCTCGCCAAATGGTCACACAATTACATATAAAGAAAATGGTGTACTCGCAACCATCGAAATGGACGGCACGAATAAACAAATGTTGACTGAAGGCAAACCGGAATCATCAATGCCATTCTTTACTTCAGATGGTCTGGGTTTACTTTTTGAACGCGAAGGTTCTATTTGGCTGCGAAATCAAGATGGCAGCGAAAGAAAACTTTGGAAAAAGAAATTAACCAGTGCTTACTACCCAATAAACGTGAATCGCGACCGATTCTTATTTACCGAAGTTCAAACCAGCAGGCACGACCGCTTGATGTTTGGTTTCTACAACGGAAACAAAGCAACTCCACTATTTTTCGGAAGCAACGATTGCGATAACTCAGACGCATACCCATATAAACAAGCAAAACGCTTTGTTTTTTATGTGAGTACATGTCCAATTCCGTTTAAGGCTTTGTACCGCGGCGGTTACAACATCATGCTTGCTGACCGAAAACTTAAAAAGGTCTACAGTGTTGATGCATTCAACACTAGAGTTAATTCAGACCTTTTGGAGCTTGGACCTGCTTGGTCTGCAAATGCACCAATGCCACAGTAAGGGAAGTTGATGTCACAAACTGCAGTTTTTATCGGCGACAGTGTTACCGATTGCGGTCGCCTAAATCTCCCTCCATACGGTGATGGTTATGTTCGTGACATTGTTAATAGTGGAAAACTTGTTGACGAAGTAATCAATGTTGGAACAAGCGGACATCGTCTTGTGGATTTAATTGCAAGGTGGGATGAAGATGTGCTTGCTCACAATCCAACAAGAGTCTCAATTGCAATTGGCATTAACGACACATGGCGCCGATACGACGACAATGATCCAACCAGTGTTGAGGATTTTGAACGCAATTACGACGAAGTCTTAGCAAAGACCAAAGCGGCTTGCAATCCTGAATTTGTTTTATGTGAACCTTTCCTTCTTCATGTGCGCCCAGAAATGGAAATCTGGCGTGAAGATCTAAATCCAAAAATTGAAGTCGTTCATAAACTCGCAAATAAATATGATGCAAAACTTGTTCCCTTTGATGAATATCTAAACAGCTTGATAGGCAAGCACACAATTGAAGAACTGGCTGATGACGGAATCCACCCGTCAGTGCTTGGACATCAATTAATGGCAAATCTTTGGTTGTTAAGAGTTTTAGACTAGTTTTCTATTTCTATGGTTAGTCCACAAACTGGGGACAAAGTAATCTCGAGCGAATAATTATTTTGCCTAGTCTTAGCCCGTGAGTGGAGCAGTTGAAAGTCCGAA
>JBEGOT010000075.1:0-6720 GCA_041181865.1 Actinomycetota bacterium
AATTAGCCGACCTCTATGAAAAAGTGCGCCTTGATCATGGTGACGTTGGCGCAGCTAAATTAGAAAAAGGTTCTTGCCAGGGTTGTCACATCGCACTTGATGCAACTGAATTAAATCGAATTAAAGCCTTACCTGCAGAAACAGTTTTAAGGTGCGAAGAGTGCCGTCGAATTTTGGTTAGAGCTGCTGGGGCTTAAGTAACGTGACAAGTTTTGTAATGGAAGCAGACGGCGCTTCCCGCGGTAATCCTGGGCATGCCTCTTACGGCACAGTTATTCGCAACATGAACACCGGAGAAGTGGTGGTTGAGCTAGCGGCTGTCTTGGGTCATGCCACAAATAATGTTGCTGAATACAACGGTTTGATTGCCGGGCTTGAAGCAATCGCTGAACTAGACCCAAATGCAATTGTTGAAGTTCGCATGGATTCAAAACTTGTGGTTGAACAAATGAGCGGTCGCTGGAAAATTAAAAGTCCAGACATGCGTGAGCTTGCGATGAAAGCACGAGGTTTACTGCCATTTGGAAATGTTACTTACACGTGGATTCCACGTGAGGACAACAAGCATGCAGATGCTTTAGCTAACGAAGCATTAGATGAGCACCTTTCGGGCGGGTCGGGAATTATTGAGCGCCGCACATGACCGTATTCCTTCTGCCGCCATCTGAAACCAAAAATGATGCAACTGGCAAAGCAAAATTAAATTTAAAGAATTTAAGTTTTCCTGAGCTAACCAAAGCCCGAACCCTTGCCCTTGAATCTGTCATAACTTTGTGCGAAAGTTCACCTGCTAAAGCCAGAACAGCACTTGGAGTGAGCCAAAAATTAGATTTTGAAAGAATTCGTAATACCAAATTAAAAACAGCGGCTGTAATGCCAGCTTGGAAAATTTACTCTGGCGTTTTATACGATGCCATTAATGCCGATGCGCTTAGCTTGGCGGCCATTAAAAAGTTAACTAAACATTGCTATGTTCAATCAGCACTTTTTGGATTGATTTCATTGGCCGATTCGATTCCCGCTTACCGACTTTCTGCCACAAACAAATTGCCTAAAATCGGAACACTTTCAAATATTTGGGCAAAACCACATTTGGAAATATTTGAAAACTTTACTGAGCTAGTAGTTGACATGCGCTCAGGTCAGTACGAAGCCTTGGCACCAATTCCAAAGTCCATTTCTGAAATGGTTGTAGTGCCAAGAATCCTGCAAAAAATGCCATCCGGGCCGCCAAAAGTAGTCAGCCACCATAACAAAGCAACCAAAGGGCGGATTATTCGCCAGATCGTGACAAGCTCAAAAGTTCCACAGAATGTTGATCAACTAGCAAGTTTGATTTCAAAACTTAAGGCTGATGTTGATGTGATCAAGCCAAAGAAATTAGGGCAACCGATGACTTTAAACGTCGTGGTTGCCGCTCTCTAACCAACTTGATTAACAGTAAGGATTGTGGAGGGAATCGATGGGATTCCTGCTGGATTTGTTATCAAGGATGAGCCGCCTTGAAGTGAAACCTGACTTCCGTTCACTGCCACCATTAATACAAAATAATCGTTTGCCGAGGCATCTAGAAAAAAATTCCAAGCCGCAACTATTCGTTCATTGTCTAGTGATGTGCCAATAACTAAATCTGTTCCGGTCTCAGCGATCCATTTATCTGAAGTGACGCCATTTTTTGATAACCAAATGGTGACGTATCTTCGTTGATTGTTTTGATTCCAAAGTTGGCTTGAAAAAGCCAGGTTGTATTTACCTGGATTGCTAAAAGTAATTTTATAATTGTCAACAATTGAAATTCCATTTTGAAATACCGTTGTGTCTAATGGGATAGGCGTTGCAGTATTTGCGGTAAGCACATGAGTTGCTGTGTCATAAAAGTTTCCGTAATATCCAAAACCGCCAGCTGCTCCTTGGGGACCTTGAACTCCCTGAGGGCCTACAGCACCGGTTGCACCTCTAGGCCCAATTAATGTAGCTGTTTGCTGAGTGGTGCCGTCAGGAAACTTAATTCCATTCGACACGGAGAGGTAACCTGTGTCACCAGGGTTCCCGATTGTTATGTCTTGACTCGGATCGGCCGACATAATGCCCGTATCGGTAAGTCGGATGTTTCCGATGGACAATGATTCGATTCCATCAAGTAAGAAAGTACCGGCAACAACAGTCATGGCGACTTGAAGTCCAGTAAGTATGTCTTCCATATACAAAGTACCTGGACCGAGTTGAAGACTTTTCCACCTAAACCCAGTAGACCCCAGTGAGTAGTAGTTGTCTCTTGATGGGATCAAATCAGAGCTGAGTGCCGTGTATGGAACAGATGAGCAATTGCCATCCAAACCATCTCGACCGTTTATTCCTGCAGGCCCAATCGGTCCAGCTGGACCAGCCGAACCGCTTGGGCCTCTTGGACCAGTTGAACCGATTGGGCCACTTGGACTAGAACTTGGAGTTGCAATTTCAATATTTTTTGATGGCGATGCACTTGGTGATGGTGATTTTGAAGGTGATATTGATTCAACTGGTGAGCAACTTGGATTTGGAATTGCCGAACTAATAGTTGGAATTCGGTTGCTCCAGGAAGTAAACAACGCAATCAGTGAAACTATGACTGCCAGGATAGAAACGATTGAGGAGAATTTGTTTCCGGGATGTTTAAACACAACTCAGTATGACAGTTATATAAACTTCTGGACAATAACTACCTCCGAATTTGATTCACTTGGCCATTTTCTAAACCGGCGAATCCTCGCCTCGTCGCTGCAATTCCCTAGAATTAGGCCAAAATCAGAGATTTTAATGAGCACAGTCAGAAACCGATCTCAAAAAAGTCATTCTGCAATTATCAGAAGTTGACCATCTCGTGAAGCAGGACACTGACTGATTAGCCTCCCAACCGCATTTTATAAGTTCATACTTATTGGTTTCGTTGAACCTAAATCTGATAAAACTGATTCCATAGAGTCTAAATAAGAGGGCAAAAAGTGTTTCAAATGGAGATTGAGTGAAATGCGTAATGAACATGTTAAAGGTCCAGCTTCCTACTTCCCTTCGATCGAAAAGAAATATGGACAGTCGATCGAATTTTGGATGAAGGAATTAAAGAAAGTTTCAAAACTTGCCCACATGGAACAAGTTGCTCATCTAAAGACCAAATTCGAAATGGGCCACGGTCATGCAAACGCATTGGTTGCGCACTTTAGGGCTAATCAGAAGTAACGGAATTTACTCAAACCATTAACTGTTCTAATATTTAAGATGAGTTAGTTGGATGATCGCGGGTAACAGTCTTAATCGACTGGTATTCGAGGAAAGTCCGGACTCCAAAGGGCAGAGTGGTGGATAACGTCCACTTGGGGTGACCCACAGGAAAGTGCAACAGAAAGTAAACCGCCTAAGCTGCGTTTATTCGCAGATTAGGTAAGGGTGAAACGGTGAGGTAAGAGCTCACCAGCGATTGTGGTGACATAGTCGGCTAGGTAAACCCCACTCGGAGCAAGACCAAGAGGCTCGAAAGAGCTGAGCAAGAGAGCGGCCCGCTTTTACTTGCAGGTAGGTTGCATCAGGTTGTTGGTAACAGCAATCGCAGATGGATGATCATCGCACGTAAGTGCACAGAATCCGGCTTACAGACTGACTCAACTTAAGTAAGAAAACATGTTGGCCCCATCCCAAAGGGATGGGGCCATCGCCGTTCAAAGTGCCTAATTATTCAGATACGGTGAAGTAATGGCGAGCAATCTAGTTTTGGTTACCGGTGCCACTGGGTACATCGGTGGCAGATTGGTTCGCGAGCTTCTTGATGAAGGTTTAAAAGTTCGCGTGTTTGTCCGAGATAAAGCTAAAACTCTGGGTCATAGCTGGGCAAATGAAGTTGAGGTTGTAGTTGGTGACGCCAACTCGAAGCTGGATCTAGAAAAAGCCCTCGATTCAGTTCACACCAGTTATTACCTTTTGCATTCGTTAAACATTGGTCGAGATTTCGAGAATGTCGAATTTGAAATGGCCAAGACTTTTGCTTCTGCTGCTAAAGCGGCGGGTGTTAAGCAACTTGTCTACTTAGGTGGCATAAATAATGCCACCGCTCAGAGTAAACACTTAAGTTCTCGCACTCAAGTGGGGCAAGCATTACGCGATTCAGGGATTCCTTTAATTGAACTTCGAGCTGGCATGGTTTTGGGCTCTGGGTCGGCATCTTTTGAAATGCTGCGTCATTTAACTCATCGCTTACCGATCATGACAACACCTAAGTGGATTAACAATCTGACCCATCCGATTGCTGTTAGAGATGTGCTTTGGTATTTGAAGAAATGCTCGCTTCTGGAAAATCCAGTTAGTGGAATTTTTGATATCGGCGGTCCAGACACACTTACTTATGCCCAGTTGATGCAGGAATTTGCAAAAGCCTCAAATCTTTCTAGACGAATCATCGTCAGCATCCCCGTACTAACCCCAACACTTGCAAGCCACTGGATTGGCTTTGTCACTCCACTTCCAAGATCTCTTGCAAAAAACTTGGTGGAGTCATTAATTAGCGAAGTAGTAGCTGACCCGAAAAAAGACATTTCGGAAATAATCGCACCACCACCTGGTGGAACTTTGCCAGTCACGACAGCGATCGAACTTGCACTAAGCAAAGTTAATAACGCTCAAGTAGATACCAGGTGGTCAGATGCCATGGGATCAAATTCCCCCTGGAGCAAACTTTCAACAGATCCTGACTGGGCAGGCGTTGCAACTTTTAGAGATGTAAGAACTATTGATTCCAGTGCATCGCCGCAAAAAATCTGGGCACAAATTGAAGCAATCGGTGGTCAGACTGGTTGGTATGGGGCTGACTTACTTTGGTCCATTCGCGGATTAATGGACACAGCAGTCGGTGGTGCTGGTCTTAGGCGAGGACGTCGCGACCCACTAAAACTTCGTGCTGGTGAAAGTTTAGATTTTTGGCGCGTTGAAGAAATTGATCATGGCCGGTACCTGCGACTCAATGCTGAAATGAAACTTCCTGGCGAGGCGTGGCTGGAATTTGAATTAATCCCAACAACTAAACCAGGTGTAGTTCAATTAAAACAAACCGCAACTTTTATTCCAAAAGGATTATTTGGAAATCTTTATTGGTATGTGATTGCGCCTTTCCACTTTTTAGTATTTCCAACGATGATTAGAAATATCGAAAAAGCGGCAAAGGCGCAATCCAATTAATTACTGCGGGATTAATGTGTTGGCAAAGATCTGCCAGGCAAGTAGTGACTTAGCCACAAGACTAAGCACGATATAAATACGTTCACCGTATAAGTAATCTGCCCATTTACCTTTTGCCTGGTATTGCTTGTATTGAACCCAAGCAAATGAATTAAATAGTAAAAATATAGTCACAATAATTCCGTAAACAAATCGTGGTGGAGACGCATCAGAAGGATTATTTGGAGCAATTACATAAATCAAAACTGCAAGCCATGGAACAGCTCCAGCAATACATCCAAAGATATATGGAAGCCATCCGCCGTTACCTGGTTGTTCGTATTTCTCTTGCAACCAACCGAACATGATCATTGATGCGTTGACACCAAAAATTGCAAGCAAGGCGGTCACATCTGAAATGCCGGTGATTTGAGCGATTAGCACAATCATCACCGAAGAACTTATTGAGTATTCAACCCAGCGGAAGTAGTTGTGTCTTTGTTTTAAGCCATTGCTGTATCGATCAAAGAACTTTGGACTAATCACAATAAAGTGCGCAAGAGCAGATAATCCAAGAAATAGTGCAACAGATAAACCGATTGGGGTATCGAAAATAACTACTGGATCTGAATAGATAGTTCCAGGTGGACCAGCCATGTAAGTTGCATTTACTGGCAGACTGAAGTCATTCGAAAGCGCCAATACAGCAATCATTTGAAGTAAGTGGACTACACCAGCAATTAAGTTAAATCGGCGAAGTCCAGGAATTGAAATAGTTTTCATATTTTTAGATTAAGTAACTTTGGTTAGATATGCGGTATTTGCCGCAAATTATGGATTTGCCGAGTGTTTAATCGATAATTGACATGTATAGATGCAGAAAAGGGGACTTAGGTGACTGGCCACAATTCCCTTGGTTTTGTCCCAAAAGTTCCAGGTTCTAGAAGTATCGCAGCACGTGCCTTAGTTTGCGGCGCACTTGCCAAAGGCAGTAGCCAGATAATTAATACGCCGGTCTGTGATGACACCCAGGCCATTTCTAATTGCATAACTGACCTTGGTGTGAAAGTAGATGTCGAAGAAAGCACCACCAAATTAATTGGCACAGGTGAAATAAATCCCACTGGAAAAGTTTTGGATTGCAACGCTTCAGGTACGACAATGCGGTTCATTGCAGCTCTTGCTTTGCTAACTGACCAAGATTTAACTCTTACCGGAACATCAAGACTTTTGGAACGTCCAATGGATGGGCTGATTGAGGTTCTTGAAGTTTGTGGGAAAACTGTTATTGACCAAGGTCATATTCGCAAAATAGTTGGCACGCCAATTATCCCCAGCGAATTAACTGTTGATGCCAGTAAGTCAGGGCAATTTGTCAGCGGACTATTAATGGCTCTTGGCGCAACTGGCAAGGCAACAAGACTCACAGCGCTTAACCCGGTCTCAATTCCATTCATAACAATGAGCGTTAATGTGATGCAAAGTTTTGGATCGAGTATTTCGATAACTGAAGTTGAGAATAATTTGGTTTTTGAAATT
>JBEGOT010000076.1:0-3128 GCA_041181865.1 Actinomycetota bacterium
TTTAACACTTACACAACACACGTTGAGTGCTGGGATACCGAATCAGATTCAACCTGCGAAGGCGCATGGCCTCGTGGGAATCAAAATGCAAGCAGCTGGATGCCTGTTTTAAATCAGAATGAAGAAATCGCTTTAATTTGCTCTATTGGCCAGTTCGTTTCATGTTTAGATGCAGAGACGGGCGAAGATGCGACTACACCAGATCATTTATCCGCGTTGTACACGTACGACGGCCTTCCAGCCTTTATCGGAACTTCACTTATGTTTGGCAAGAAAGTTGTAACTTTAATAGCTGGCGGTGAAGGCAGCCCTCTAGGTGCCGCAATTTGCTTTGATTACTCAACTGAAACTCCAACAAACTGTGGCGCGATTGAACTTCCTGATACTAGTTTCATCTATTCGCTGGACCGAGATCCAAATAGGCCAACTTGCGTTTGGGTAAATGCCGATGGAGGCTCTGCTCAAATCACTAACTTTGATGTATTGACTATGGAGCAAGGATGTTCAGGATCTTTACGAACCTCGCTAGTTCAAATTTCTACCAAGGCGGATGCTTGTGATGTTACAGAATGGGATTCAGTAAAAATCACTTCCCCATCCCAATGGACATCTGCGACTATAACTGTGCGCGACGAAAATGGTGATGTGCTGCCAGGTGGTGATGCAATTGAAATTTCACAAGCAAACGTCAAGACAAGTCTGGCTAATGTTGATTTTGGAACGTTAGAAACGCCTTACTTCGATTTTGATATTCAAGGTGCAGATTTGTCAGGTGGTTTAGACGCGCAATTCACCTGGCGCACAAGCACACCGAAAATCTGTAAAGGTCTTAAAGAAACATCAAAGACCAGCTACACCGGAACCACGGGAAACCTCAAAATTGGTAAGACTTTAAAAGTCACAGGAAAAGTCACTCCAAAAGTATGTGGAGACGATTTGATATTTACTTTGAATCGCAACCCAATCACCGGACAACAAGGTGAATACGCAATTGAGAGTGGGAATTATTCGACCGAGAATTGGAAGGCTGGCTCTTATCTAGTCACAGCTACACACGAAGCCAATGCAAATTGCAAAGCTAGTGCGGCCAATAAGTCTTTCAATCTAACTCTAGAAGTTGCTCCAAATCTGACTTTGAAGGCTAAAGGTTGGTATTTACAAGAAGATTTACGTTCAGATTTCAGTTTTAATATTGAAACAACAACAACTTCTCAAGGTTCAACTACATCACATAAATATCAAGGTGCGGTAAGCCTTATTGCAGATGAAGAATGGAAATTCACGACTTCTTTGAGCTCGATTACGAAAATCGTAAATGGAGTGGTCAAGTCAGGCAAATTAACATTTACGCAAATTGCTTGCCCAGATTCACCTGCAGTTGGAAACACTAAATCGGATCCAAAGTGTTACTTAGCTGTGGTGAACGGAAAAATCAGTAGTTGGGATGCAGGATCGAGCACTTGGGTTAATTCACAAGATGCAACCTTTGCAATCAAGTTATTTGATGGTGGTATGCAAAGAAAGAAGGTAAAAGGAGTCATGAAGAACGTATTCCTAGCTGATTTTGCTTCGTTTAATTTGATAACTGAAGTAGATGGCTACCAAGTTCCTGAAATTTTGGTGCCAGTAAAGCTAAAGGCACCATCAGCATCTGGGTACGTGAAATAACTAGAAAAAGGTCTGCTGAAATCTTTTGGTTTCAGCAGACCTTTTGCTTATTTTGTAGAAGCTCGAACATACTTGCGAACGCTAAGTGGGATGAAAATCAACATAATCAGCAACATGTAGATCACTGACATCTGCAATGGGTTTTGGCTGACCCAAGAATCTGCCGTCACACCAAATTGAACTGGCACACCGAAAAGTTCACGGGTTGCTGCCACCATAGTTGAGACTGGGTTCCATTCTGCGAAGTACTGCAAAAAGGTAGGCATATTTGTGGTTGGCGCAAATGCATTAGACAAAAACGTGAGTGGGAAAACCAGCACGAAGATCGAACCATTTGCAGCGCGTGAATCTCTTACGGATAAACCAACTAGAACACCTAGCCAAGACATTGCGTATCCAAAAACAAGTAGCAATCCAAAACCTGCTGCCACATTCAATGTACCGCTATCTGGTCGCCAGCCAACTGCAAGTCCGGCAAGCCCCATAACCACAAGCACAACAATGTTTAGCGCTGCGTCACCAAGTGTTCGACCGAGCACTACAGCTACCCGTGAAATTGGTAACGAGCGAAAACGATCAATCAATCCCTTAGTCATATCTTCGGCTAGACCAACAGCGGTTCCAGCCAAGGTGAAGGTAACTGTCTGCACAAAAATGCCTGGCATTAGGAATTGAATGTAGTCAGTACCTGGGGTATTGATCGAGCCACCAAAAACAAAACGGAAAAGCAAAACGAACATCACCGGTTGAATGGTTGAGAAAATCAGAACTTCAGGCACTCTTGCTAGTTGAAGCAGTTGTCGCTTGGCAATAATCAAGCCATCTTTAATTGCACTCATTACTTTGCCTCCTCTTCTACTTCAGCAACGTGGCCGGTTAAAGAAAGAAATACGTCATCTAGGGATGGCCGCTTCAACGCGATGTCGAGAATTGCAATTCCAGCCGCGTCAAATTTGCGGATTGCTTCGGTTAATTCCGATGCACCATTAGCTGCCGGAATCGAAACATGGCCAAGAGCTTCATCAATTACTGGCTCTACTGAAGACATTGACTTTAACTCTGCAGCAGCTCTTCTAGTATCTGCTGTATTAACTGCAACTTCAAGGCGATTTCCACCAACTTGATTCTTAAGTTCCAAGCTGGTTCCCTTTGCAATCACTTTGCCGTGATCTACGACAACTATTTCATCTGCTAACTGGTCTGCTTCTTCCAAGTATTGAGTTGTTAACAACAAAGTTGTGCCACTTCCCACCAATTCCTGAATCACACCCCACATATCCAAACGACCGCGTGGATCGAGCCCGGTAGTTGGTTCATCGAGAAATAAAACTTTTGGTCTCACAATTA
The DNA here is from genome assembly GCA_041181865.1 of Actinomycetota bacterium. Taxonomy (GTDB): domain Bacteria; phylum Actinomycetota; class Actinomycetes; order S36-B12; family UBA5976; genus UBA5976. The sequence continues at coordinate 3,016 of JBEGOT010000076.1, forward strand.
GCGCAGCCGCTAAATCCAAACGCCTACGCATACCGCCAGAGAAAGTGTTAATTGGACGTTTCGCTGCATCGGTTAAGCGAAATTGTTCAAGCAATTCCACGGCTCGAGCTTCA
>JBEGOT010000077.1:0-2664 GCA_041181865.1 Actinomycetota bacterium
CAAACATTGTTACTGAAGAAGCTGTTGCCTCAATGGCAAAGGATGCAATCGTTTTCGCTCTTGCTAACCCAGATCCAGAAATTCATCCTGTAATTGCGGCAAAGCATGCAAGAGTTGTGGCAACTGGACGAAGTGATTTCCCGAACCAGATTAATAACGTGCTTGCCTTCCCAGGTATTTTCCGCGGATTACTTGATGCTGGTTCATCAAAAATAACCCATGAAACGTTAATCGCCGCAGCAAAGGCAATCGCAGATTGTGTTGATAGCGGTCAGTTAAATGAAAGTTATATCGTGCCAAGCGTTTTCCACCCAGATGTGGCAAAGCATGTGGCCCAGGCTGTGGAACAGGTTTCCCGCAAAAATGGTTGACCTAACCCACATCGACGGTGATGGCAATGCCCGCATGGTCGATGTTGCAGGGCGAGAAGTGACTACAAGAACTGCAACGGTTGTGGGCAAAGTTATTTTGTCTAGTGAAGTAGTTAAAGCACTTCGAGATAACACTGTTCCAAAGGGTGATGTTTTAGCTGCTGCTCGGATCGCTGGAATTATGGGATCTAAGAAAACTTCAGAATTAATCCCACTTTGTCACCCGATTGCAATTCATGGCGTGAATGTTGATTTAAAAGTTATGGATGATGGCGTTGCAATCTTTGCCACGGTTAAAACATCAGATCGAACTGGCGTTGAAATGGAAGCATTTACTGCTGTGAGCGTTGCTGGCTTAACTGTGATTGACATGATTAAGTCCATGGATCCGATGGCAAGTTTGACTGAAGTTTGTTTAATTGAAAAAGACGGTGGCAAAAATGGTCACTGGAGTCGCGCAAACTAATGCGTCGCGCTCAAGTAATTACTGCCAGCAATCGGGCTAGTAAAGGTGAATACCAGGACACAAGTGGTGAAATTCTGGCATCTGGCCTAAGTCAACTGGGCTACCAAGTTAACAATGTAATTGTTGTTCCAGATGATGTTAATCAGATTCAAAACGCACTTCGAAAAGCAATCGCTGACAAAGTTGACTTAATAGTTACAACCGGTGGCACTGGAATTTCACCAACTGATGTAACACCAGAAGCCACACTTTCATTAATTGAAAAATTATTACCTGGGATCCCTGAAGCATTGCGCACCTATTCACGCGACAAAGTTCCAACAACCGATTTATCTCGTGGCTTAGCTGGTGTTACTGGAAAATCATTAATTATTAATTTGCCGGGCTCACCTGGTGGTGTGCGCGATGGTTTACTAATTATTGAAAGACTTGCTGGGCACGCTCTTGATCAACTTGCTGGAATCGATCACATTCAGGCTTAAGTAATTATTAGGCCAACAATCCAAGTAAACCCAACAAGCACTGCGCAAATTGATTGAATAATCATTGCCCAACCAAATGCAACTGTTGTCTTGATCGTCAACTGCCACGCTTGATCAGAATTCTTTGAATTTAATAAATTCATTAAATAAATGCCGATCAAAAAACCAATTGGCGCGCCAATAACTGGCACCACGAAGAATCCAACTAAACCTGATATCCCACCCACAAATAATGTGCCCTTAGCAGGTTGCTCAGATGTTGCAGCTTTTGCTGGAATGATAAATTGCGCAGCAAAACCGATAACAGTAAATAAAGTCATGACTGCAAGAAGCCACATGCGCTCGCCATCGCCACCATCAAAGAAAGCCCATAGTGCTCCAGCGAACCAAACTAGAGCCAAGCCTGGAATGAATGGAATAAGTGTTCCAACAATGCCGATTGCCATAAGTATGGCGATTAATAATTCAGATCCTGCAGACATATATTGATTCTAATTTGGCGATTGCAGATTAATTGGAAGCACGAGAGAGTCGATCACTAATTGCCTTGGCAAGTCCTTCACCTTCAGGCAGAACAGCATAAATTTTGGTTAATCCAAGTTCATCGCCGTGGCGCAATGCTTGATATAGACCAGATGCGTAACTTTCTAAGTTTGGTGCGCTTAATAAAACAGTTAATCCTTCTGGAATTTGATTCGTATTTAGCCCAATAAATCCAGCGCCAACTTCATCAGGAATATTTGATTCACTCACCAAAATTACTTCAGCTTTTGGTGAGTAGTGAGATTCAAGTGATCCAGATACTCGAGGTTTGGCGATTGAATTTTCTGAAACCTTAAGGCCAGTGGTTGATTCAATATCTTCTCTTGTAATCGCACCTGGCCGCAAAATGACAGGATCAATTCCAGTAATTAGAACAATTGTTGATTCCAAGCCAACCGAACTTTGACCGCCATCAAGAATTAAGTCGCCGTGTTTAACTAAGTAATCAGCTAAATCAGTTTCAACATGTTTGGCTGTTGTTGGCGAAACGTGACCAAATCTATTTGCACTAGGTGCAACCAATCCTTGAATGTCGTGACTTTTTAATTCACTTAAGAGTTGCTGAGCAACTGGATGAGCTGGAACTCTAACTGCAACTGTGTCCTGACAACCGGTGACTAAATCAGTTGCTAGTGCAGTTCGGTTTCCAACAAGTGTTAACGGACCGGGCCAATATTTTTCAGCAAGTTTTATTGCCCAGTCTGGGAAATCTGAAATCCAAGATTTGGCATCTTCTAAAGTTGAGACATGAACAATTAATGGGTGATCGGTCGGACGACCTTTGGCCTCAAAGACCCTTTTA
>JBEGOT010000078.1:0-9966 GCA_041181865.1 Actinomycetota bacterium
ATACCCACCGCGGACTAAGAGTTTGTGGCTGGGTACTTCTGCGTCCGCTGGATCCTCACGAAGAGTTCGTAGGAACAGGGTCGACATTCGTAACACGAGATAACTCCTAGAGCTGGCTTAATCCCTTAATCTTATTGACCTGCCTGCAGATTCTAAGAATTTAGAAATGAATCGTGGCAAAAGTATCAACCTGATTAAAACCAACGCGGCTGTAGGTTGCAATCGCAGGTTTATTGAAATGGTTCACATATAAAGATGCAGTACCTGCAATGTCATCCAAAATAAATCGAACAACTGCTGCCATGGCAGGTTCGGCTAAGCCCTTGCCTCTTAGTTTTGGATTAACCCAAACGCCTTGAATCTGAGCCACATTGTTTCCGATAGTGCCAACTTCGGCTTTGAAAATTACTTCGTCATTTTCGATTCGCACAAATGATCGCTTATCTGAAATCAATTCTGCGATTCGATTTCGATAAGCCATTCCGGTGCCAGGTCCCACGGGTGAAACGCCAACTTCTTCGGTGAACATGTGAATACATGCTGGATATAAAACTTCTAGATCGGCAGTTGTGGCATAGCGAACTAATTCGTCAGGCTTTATTTCTGAACGATATGTTGTTGCCAATAGTGGCTGGTTATCTCTAATTTCACGAGCCGATCCCCACTTGGGTTCAAGTAGTTGCCAAAGAGGCAAAACTTCAGCGGCAGGCCCAGTTATCGATGAACATCTGCGTCCTTCTCGTTTTAGAACATCTGCAAATTCTTTTCTTGAAATCTGAGTTGTGTTAATTGGAATTAGATTTGCGCCAAGATAAATTGCGGACTTTAAATGGCCATCGTCAAAGTAGCCAAGTAAATCGGGGTAAGCCGGGCGAATCATCCCCATTCGAGTTAATTCAAGGCGGGCTCCAACAAAACATTGTTTGATTGGGTCGCGATCAACAATTGCAATTAACTGGGAAACACTTTGCTCGTCAATCTGACGAATTTCATGGGCCATGTTAAGAAACAGAAACTACGGGTGAACCGGCTTCTTCCATCTCAGAAGCAATCTTCATTGCTTCTTCAATTAATGTTTCAACAATTTGTGCTTCAGGAACAGTTTTAATTACTTCGCCCTTAACGAAGATCTGTCCCTTGCCATTACCGCTTGCTACACCTAAGTCAGCTTCGCGTGCTTCACCTGGGCCATTAACAACACAACCCATAACTGCAACACGCAGTGGAACTTCCAGACCTTCTAAACCTGCAGTTACTTGTTCAGCAAGTGAGTAAACATCAACCTGTGCGCGGCCACATGAAGGACAAGAAACAATTTCTAGTCCACGTTGACGCAGATTTAGTGATTCAAGAATCTGGTTGCCAACTTTTACTTCTTCTACAGGCGGTGCAGAAAGTGAAACGCGGATTGTGTCACCGATACCATCACTAAGGAGTGCGCCAAAAGCAACTGCAGACTTAATCGTTCCTTGGAAGGCAGGTCCTGCTTCTGTAACACCTAAGTGCAATGGGTAGTCACATTTTTCAGCAAGTAAGCGATAGGCCGAAACCATCACAACTGGATCATTGTGCTTTACCGAAATCTTGATGTCACGGAATCCGTGTTCTTCGAATAATGAACATTCCCAGAGAGCTGATTCAACTAAAGCTTCAGGAGTTGCTTTGCCGTACTTTTCAAGTAAGCGCTTATCAAGTGAGCCAGCATTAACACCAATGCGTATTGGGATTCCTGCATCACCTGCAGCTTTTGCAATTTCTTTAACTTTGTCATCAAACTGTTTGATGTTTCCTGGATTAACTCGAACAGCCGCTACCCCAGCATCGATTGCTGCGAAAACATATTTTGGTTGGAAATGAATGTCGGCAATAACTGGAATGCCGCTCTTTTTGGCAATTTGTGAAAGTGCATCAGCGTCATCTTGGCTTGGCACTGCCACTCGAACTATTTGGCAGCCAGATGCGGTTAATTCAGCAATCTGTTGCAAAGTTGAGTTAACATCAGCGGTTAATGTTGTGGCCATTGACTGAACGCTGATTGGTGCATCTCCGCCAATTTCAACTGGATGGCTATGGTGCTTTAAAACTATTTTTCGACTTTTACGACGCGGCGCAAGAACTGGTGGCGGTAACGCTGGCAAGCCCAAGTTAATCGACATATATCTATTATCGGGTACGAATTCGTTCCCGATGCGACCAGGCTAAAAAATGATTAGTGGCTTGATAATGTCTGCCAGAATCACAACTAGCGACATTGCCAGAATAAATAAGGTCGCAATGTAGGCAACTGGCAGCATTTTTGCAGTATCAACTGGGCCTGGATTTGGCTTACCGGTTAATTTAGCCAAGCTTTTTCGAAATCCTTCATAAAGAGCGCCTGCGATATGCCCACCATCTAGCGGCAGAATCGGAACCAAATTAAATAGAAATAAGAACAAGTTAAGCGAAGCAAGCAGCATCAAAAGAATTGAAATTTTATCTAGATTGCTGATTGCATCTGCTGCAGTTAACTGCCCACTGATCCGGCCCACACCAATAACGCTCACTGGGCCATTCAGATCACGCGGTTCTTCATTGACCAAAGTTTGACCAAGGTTAAAAACTTGCTTCGGGAAACTTAGTAATCCTTCAACAGATGCCACCGTCATGCTCCACATTTCAGCTGGAACCTGGCTCACTGGCAAAGTTTGCATTTCAAGTTTTGGCATTACACCTAAGAAAGATCTCGTTACGCCGTTTTCAGTAATTGCGCCTACGGTTGGATTAAAACTTAGTTGCGAACCATTTCGCTCAACTACAACTGGTACAACTTGTCCAGCTTTACCCTTCAATGCAACTGCTAAATCTTCCCAAGAATTAATTGGCATTCCAGCGACATCAATAATTTTGTCCCCTGCTTTAATACCAGCGGCAGTTGCACCACCAGGAACACTGTCAACACAAGAACCATCGGTTGATGCAATACCACTTTGATTACTCGCAGTTGGCACACATGCCAAAACTGAATCAAGTGTTGTTGTTGGAGAGGAAAAACCAATTCCAGAAAGTGTTACAAAGAAAAGAACTGTTGCAATAACCAAATTCATAAATGGTCCGCCGAACATCACAGTTAGTTTCTTTGGCACTGAAAGTTTGTAGAAAACGCGATTAGCGTCTTCTACTGCGATTTCTGCAAGGGCATCTTGTCTGGCTTCTTCAATCAGATTGCCCATACGACCAAGATCTTCTTGTTTAATTTCACCTTTTGGATTTGGTGGATACATGCCAATCATGCGGATGTAGCCACCCATTGGAATTAGTTTGATGCCGTAGGTTGTATCGCCTTTATCTTTCGACCAAAGTGTCGGTCCAAAACCAATCATGTAAGTAGGAACTCGCACACCAAACTTCTTTGCTGGAAGTAAGTGGCCGATTTCATGCAAACCAATGGAAAACAGAATGCCAAAAGCAAAAACTAAAATTCCAATTAATTGATCCACTTAGCAATCTCCCGCAGGTACTTTGTTAATAATCAAAAATTGATTACTTAGCCAATAAAGCTTTAGCTGAATCGGTTGCCCAATTAGCCGCTTTAATAACTTCTTCAATAGTAAGGTCCGGGTCTGACACAAATCCGGATGCTAAATGTGATTCCACTATTTGCGAAACCGTAGGCACTATTTGGCTGTATTTAAGTGATCCCCCAAGGAACGCATCAACTGCCACCTCGTTTGCCGCGTTCATAACCGCTGGCGCAGTTCCTGCTTTAGCGCCAACTTTTTTAGCGAGGTTTACTGCTGGGAATACATCATTATTAACTGGCTCAAAAGTCCAACTTGTGCTTGTTGACCAATCACATGGCGTTGAACTATTTGGCAAGCGATCTGGCCACGTTAAACCAAGTGCAATCGGTAAGTGCATATCCGGTGGACTTGCCTGAGCGATCGTTGATCCATCAACAAACTCAACCATGGAGTGAACTACTGATTGTGGGTGAACCACAACTTCAATTTGTTCCATTGGGATATCAAAAAGTAAATGGGCTTCGATAATTTCTAAACCCTTATTCATCATGGTTGATGAATTAACTGTGACAACAGGACCCATTGCCCAAGTTGGATGCGAAAGAGCCTGCTCGACTGTCACTTGCTCTAGTTGATCTTTGGTAAATCCTCTGAAAGGTCCACCACTTGCGGTAAGAATCAATTTCTTAACTTCAGCTTTTTTCCCAGCAAGCAGCGCTTGAGCAAGTGCACTGTGTTCTGAATCAACCGGAACTATTTGACCGGGCTTAGCTAACTTGGTAACTGCCTTGCCACCGATTACAAGAGATTCTTTGTTTGCAAGTGCCAAGGTGGTTCCGGCATTTAGCGCTGCAACTGTTGGACCCAAGCCAACTGCTCCAGTGATGCCATTGAGCACAACATCGCATGACATTGCAGCTAACTGCGTTGCTGCATCGGGACCAATCAATAACTTTGGAACTGCAAATGAACCTTCGGCATATCCGTTTTTGCTCGCCTGCGCATAAACTGCGATCTGGAAATCTTGTGCCGCGCTGCCATTTGCAATCGCAACAACTTCAACTCCAAATTCAAGTGCACTTTTAGCAAGTGCTTCGATGTTGTTGCCACCTGCACTTAAACCAACAACTTTGAATTTGTCTTGATTATTGCGAACTAAATCAAGTGCTTGGGTGCCAATACTGCCAGTGGCTCCAAGGATGATTACTCGACGTTGCATGTGCTTTTTAGTTAGAACTAAAGATCAATTCCACTTAGAACAAGGATGCGTTCGTGAGTGAAATCTTGCATGGCATATCGCAGGCCTTCTTTGCCCACTCCCGATGCTTTGACGCCACCGTATGGCATTTGATCTGAGCGGAATGTTGGCACATCACCAATAATTACGCCACCAACTTCAAGTTCGCGGTGAGCATGGAATGCCTTTTGAATGTCGTGAGTGAAAACACCAGTCTGCAGACCAAAGATCGAATCATTAACAACAGCAATGCCCTCATCAAGCGACTTAACTTTGTGAACCAGCATTACTGGACCAAAAACTTCATTACAAGACACTCTGGCAGTTAGTGGAACATCAGCCAGCACAGTTGGGTCATAAAAAGAACCGTTGCGCTTGCCACCAGTTAGAACTTTGGCGCCAGCGGCAACTGCTTCGTTAACCCACTCTTCAACGCGAATAGCTGCGGCTTCATTGATCAGTGGTCCAACAACAGTTTTCTCATCGCGTGGGTCACCATTTTTTAGACCACTAACTGTTTCAACAATTTTTGCAGTTAGCTTGTCGTATAGATCTTCGTGGATTAATACGCGCTGAACTGAAATACATGACTGCCCTGCTTGGTAGTTAGCAAAAGTTGCAATTCGTGTTGCTGCCCAATTTAAATCAGCTTCGCTATTCCAGTCATCGTTAACAATCGCTGCAGCATTTCCGCCAAGTTCAAGAGTGATGTGTTTGTCTGGAACTGCTTTTTGAATTTCGTAACCAACTTTGTCAGAACCTGTGAATGAAACAACTGGAAGACGAGGATCAGCAACAAGTGCTGGTGCATCCGCGTTTGCAATCGGAAGGATTGACCATGAACCTTTTGGTAGATCAACTTCAGCAAGAATTTCACCAAGTAGTAATGCGCTAAGTGGTGTGCTTGGTGCTGGCTTAATAATGATTGGCGCGCCAACTGCAATTGCAGGTGCGACTTTGTGTGCAACAAGATTCATTGGGAAGTTAAATGGTGAAATGCCAAGAACTGGACCATGTGGGAAACGGCGAATGATGGCCATGCGACCAGCTGCTGCTGCTTCGGTATCGAGTCTTTGAATTTCACCTGAGAATCGACGAACTTCTTCAGCGGCCCAACGAAATACTGTTGTCGCGCGACCAGCTTCTGCTTTTGCCCATAAAAGTGGCTTGCCGTTTTCTTCAACGATTAACTTGGCAATTTCATCCACGCGTTCAGCTAAACGCTTTGAAATATGCATCAGTGCTTCAGCGCGCTGGGCTGCGGTAGTTCTTGCAAATTCCTGGCGCACATTCCACGCAGCAGCCACTGCTTGCTCAACTTGGTCTTTAGTTGGGACGTGATACTGCCCAACAACCTGTCCATCACCTGGATGAATAACGTTTTCAAGGTTTCCGCTCGTTGCGGCGGTCCCGGCTAACCAAAAAGGATGTGCTGAAGTCATAGCCCTACGCTACGCCTTATTTATATAGTCACCAAAGTCAGCCTGTCCCCGCAGAATTTGGGCAATACGGGTTTAACTGGAATCAGCCTTAGGTCTAACATTGCAAACATGACTGCAACAGATTCTTCTTCAATGACCGTTAACGGCCTTGCCCAGGAACGCAAACTTCTAACTGCAATTCCTGGTCCAAAGTCAGTTGAAATTCAAAAGCGCCGCACCTCAGCTGTCAGCGCTGGCGTAGGTGCAACACTTCCAATTTTTATCACTAAAGCTGGAGGTGGCGTTGTAGTTGATATCGACGGCAACTCACTTATTGATATGGGTTCAGGTATCGCGGTAACTAGCGTTGGTAACTCAAATCAGGAAGTTGTCGATCGCGTTATCCAACAGGTTCAAGATTTCACCCACACCTGTTTCATGGTTACCCAGTACGAAGGTTATGTAGAGGTTTGTGAAGCACTCAACCGATTAACTCCAGGGGACCACGAAAAGCGTTCTGCACTATTTAATACTGGTGCAGAAGCTGTAGAGAATGCAGTCAAAATTGCTCGCGCTTACACTAAGCGCCAAGCCGTTGTTGTTTTCGAACATGGGTACCACGGCCGCACCAATTTAACTATGGGTATGACTGCAAAGAACATGCCATACAAACAAGGCTTTGGACCATTTGCTCCAGAGATTTATCGAATGCCACTTTCCTACCCAGCACATGATGGTTTAAGCGGACAAGAAGCAGCAGATCGCGCAATCTCTCGCATGATTAAAGAAATCGGCGCCGACAACATTGCAGCCATCGTGATTGAACCAATTCAAGGTGAAGGTGGCTTCATTGTTCCTGCGCAAGGTTTCCTACCTGGCATTGTGAAGTTTGCAAAAGACAATGGAATTGTTTTTGTGGCTGACGAAGTTCAAACAGGTTTCTGCCGCACCGGTAAATGGTTTGCTTGTGAACACGAAGGAATTGTTCCTGATCTAATTACAACTGCTAAAGGTATTGCAGGTGGTCTTCCACTTGCTGCTGTTACGGGTCGCGCTGAAATCATGGACTCAGTCCATGCTGGTGGTCTTGGTGGCACATATGGCGGTAACCCAATTGCTTGTGCGGCTGCTCTTGGCTCGATTGCTGCAATGGAACAAGAAGACTTAAACGAAAAAGCAAAGAACATCGAAGCTGTAATGAAGCCTCGTCTTGCCAAGATTGCTGAAGCAACTGGTGTGATCGGTGACATTCGTGGACGCGGCGCAATGATTGCAATTGAAATCGTTAAGCGCGGAACGAATGAACCAGATGCTGATGCAACTAGCAAGATTGCCAAGGCATGCCACGCTGAGGGCGTTGTTGTTTTAACTGCTGGAACTTACGGAAACGTACTTCGCTTCCTTCCACCACTAGTTATGCCAGAACACCTTCTAGATGACGCCTTAACAATCATTGAGCAGCAGATTAAGGAAGTTACTGCGTAACTTCTGCTTAACCGATGAATTCAGATAAGCCAGCAGTTAAGCGGGTCACTACTTTCCTTGCTCAACACAATATCGATGTTGAAATTCGTGAATTAGATGATTCAGCTCGCACTGCTGCCGATGCCGCAGCGGCATTAGGTGTTGAAGTTGGCCAAATTGCCTCATCAATAGTGTTCTCAATCCCAGAGCCACTACTTGTCATTACTTCTGGTCGGCACCGAGTTGATACCGAACTTGTTTCAAGCACAGTTGGCCTACCGAAATTAGGCCGAGCTGATGCGGACTTTGTTCGTAACTGGAGCGGTTTTGTAATTGGCGGGGTTAGTCCAATTGGTTGGGTTCATCAAGAAAAGCCATACCAGCCAAAAACTTTTATTGATGTTGCACTTAATGAACATGATGAAATCTGGGCAGCCGCTGGTCATACCCATGTTGTATTTCGAACAAACTTCGCAGATCTAATGCGAATAAGTAATGCAACCCCGATAAGTGTGGAGAAATAATGTCTGGCTTAGGCATGGTCGCAATCGTTGTCGATGATTACGACAAGGCAATCTCCCATTACTGTGATGACCTTGGTTTTAAATTAATTGAAGACACAAAACTTGATGAAACAAAGCGCTGGGTAGTTTTATCGACCGGCTCAACTGGCCTAAACATCTTGCTGGCCAAAGCTTCTAACGATGCCCAGGTCGCGGCAATTGGAAATTCAACTGGTGGCAGAGTCGCTTTCTTTTTATACACAAATGACTTCGATCAGACTTATTCAAATTACCTAGATCGTGGAATTGATTTCACTGAACAACCCCGCAATGAAAAATTTGGCAAAGTTGTGGTTTTTAAAGATGCCTATGGAAATAAGTGGGATTTGATTGAGCGCGTTTAGCTTCAAATCTTTAAATTTGCCTAAAACCAAACAAGGTCTCTTGGCTGATGTCATTGCTGGCATCACAGTTGCAATCGTTGCGCTGCCACTTGCAATTGGTTTTGGAATCACTTCTGGCATGACTGCCGCAGCTGGTATTTCAACGGCAATCATCGCTGGCTTCTTAGCTGCGCTATTTGGTGGATCGAAATACCAAGTAAGTGGTCCGACTGGCGCGATGACCGTTATATTAATTCCGGTCATTGCAGACTTTGGTCCAACTGCGATTCCAGCACTTGGCTTGATGGCTGGCGTCGGCATGGTTCTACTTGCCGTATTTCGACTTGGCAATTTAATCAACAAAGTTCCGCATTCCGTTGTTGAAGGCTTCACCGTTGGTATTGCCATAGTTATCGCACTTCAGCAGTTGCCATTTGCTTTGGGTGTTCCTAAGGGTGAAGGCGAGCGAACCTTAAGTGTTGCGTATGCCACCGTAAGTAATGCAATTTCAAGTGGACTTAATTTGGCCACAATCGGTGTTCTTGTGCTGACACTATTTGTGAAATTCAACATCGTTAAATTCATTGAATTTTTAAAAGTTAAACCTTATGTGCCGGCAAGCTTTTCAGCCCTGCTAATTGCAACAACTGTTGTTCAGTTTGGCCATCTGAACGTTCAAAAAATTGGTGACATTCCCCGAAATGTTTCTAGCTGGACCCCACCTAACTGGAGTAATTGGTCGCAATTAATTAGTCCAGCACTTGCGATCATGGCACTAGCTGCAATCGAGTCACTTTTGTCAGCCCGCGTTGCTGATGACATTGCAAAAGCTGAAAAGAAGTTTGAACCTAACCAGGAATTGGTTGGCCAAGGGCTAGCAACTGTTGCCGCATCAGTTTTTGGTGGCATGCCAGCAACCGGTGCGATTGCTAGAACAAATGTGAATGTCAGATCACATGCCAATTCCCGACTTTCGGCAATGATTCATTCGGTTACTTTGCTGCTGATTATTTTGTTTACTGCTCCGGCATTCGCGCAGATTCCAAGTGCTGCTATCGCTGGAGTATTGATTGGCACATCGTTTCGTATTTTCAATAAATCAAACATGCAAGCGATATTTAGATCTTCAAAGATTCAGATTGTTGTTTACTTAATCACTGCAATTAGCACTATCGCAATTGACCTAATTTGGGGTATCGCAATTGGCATCGTGCTTTATCTAGTCACACTTAAATTCGATAAATCCCAAACTTCCAAATGAGTAAAGTAATAGTTATTGGCGCAGGCCATGGTGGTTTAGCTTTCGGGGCAAGGCTTGCAGTTAAAGGTCATGATGTTCATATCTATGAAGCAAGCGATAGTGCTGTCACTATCCCCCAGGTTTTAACCTTGCTGGCTGCGTATCGAGATCTGTTTATAAAAACTGGTAGCCAACTTGAAGAAGTTCTTGAACTTAAC
>JBEGOT010000079.1:0-12946 GCA_041181865.1 Actinomycetota bacterium
ATTCTGAACAAAGGCTGGGATCTGCAGTTAGCCACCGGAAAACTTCGGGCAAATTGGAAACTTATTGTTGGCGATGAAATTGCAGACCATATTTCGATTGAAGAATTCCAACTAAATGCAAGCGGGCAAGATGGAATTTTGGTTTTAAGAGCAGATTCCACCGCCTGGGCCACCCAGGTGAAACTACTTTTACCAACACTTGAAAAAAAGCTCGAAGAGCAGATCGGCAATGGTCGATTAAGTGAAATTAAGGTGCTCGGACCAGCTGCGCCATCATGGAAACACGGCCTAAGAAGCGTCCCTGGAAGGGGTCCAAGGGACACCTACGGATAGGGGATTTTTCCCAATCTCAGGTGTCTTTACGCAGGCAAAACAGGTAGAATAAGAGCACCATAAAAACTGCAAAAAAGCCTTATTTCTATGCCTATTTTGGGCAAAATCGGGCTCAAATGGAAGGCCTTTTTAGTGTCATATGACGCAAGCGCCATTCAGGTACTTGAAGGCCTGGATGCCGTACGAAAACGCCCAGGCATGTACATCGGTTCAACCGGTGAACGCGGTCTTCATCACATGGTTTATGAAGTTGTCGACAACTCGGTTGATGAAGCTTTAGCAGGTTATTGCAACGAAATTGATGTCACATTACTTGCTGACGGTGGCGTTCGAGTCGTTGATAATGGTCGCGGTATTCCAGTTGGCATCGTTCCATCTGAAGGAAAGCCGGCTGTCGAAGTTGTACTAACTGTTTTGCACGCTGGTGGAAAGTTTGGCGGCGGCGGTTACGCAGTTTCTGGTGGTCTGCATGGTGTTGGTGTCTCAGTTGTTAACGCACTTTCGAAAAAAGTTGACGTTGTTGTTCGAACCGAAGGTGCGATCCACACTCAGTCATACAAACATGGCGTACCGGTTGCACCACTTAAGAAAGGTGCCAAGACCGAAGAGACTGGAACATCAGTAACTTTCTGGGCTGATGGTGACATTTTTGAAACAACTGTGTACGACTTTGAAACTCTTTCGCGTCGTTTCCAAGAAATGGCATTTTTAAATCGCGGTTTAACAATTCGATTAACCGATGAACGTCCTGGCGTGAAAGTTATCGAAGATGATGTTGAAGCTGAAGCAAAAGAAACCGGACCTAAATCAATTACTTATAAGTATGACGGCGGTATTTCAGACTTCGTTTCACACATCAATGCCCGCAAACAGCCGATCCATTCAAGCGTGATTCATTTTGCGGCCGAAGATTCAAAGCGTGGTTTAAGCCTTGAAGTGGCGATGCAGTGGAATAGCACCTATACCGAATCGGTCTATACCTTTGCCAACACCATCAACACAATTGAAGGCGGTACCCACGAAGAAGGTTTCCGCACAGCCCTTACCTCGCTAGTGAATAAGTACGCCCGTGAGTGGAGCATCCTTAAAGAAAAGGACCCAAACCTAAGTGGTGATGATGTCCGTGAAGGGCTTGCCGCAATTGTTTCAGTGAAGCTGCGTGAACCACAGTTTGAAGGTCAGACTAAAACCAAACTTGGTAACACCGAAGCTAAAACCTTTGTTCAAAAAATTGTTAACGAACAACTTGCTGAATGGTTTGCAAAGAATCCAAGTGAAGGCAAAGACATTGCGCGTAAATCTGTGCAAGCAGCAACAGCTCGAATGGCTGCACGCAAAGCACGCGACCTAGCCCGCAATCGAAAAGGTTTACTTGGTTCAAGTGGTCTACCTGGAAAATTAAAAGACTGTTCAAGCAATGAACCAAAAGAATGTGAAGTGTTCATTGTTGAAGGTGACTCAGCTGGCGGTAGTGCTGGTCAAGGTCGCGATCCACGCACTCAAGCAATCTTGCCGATCCGCGGAAAAATTCTTAACGTTGAAAAAACTCGTCTAGATCGCGTATTGCAAAACACAGAAGTGCAGGCAATCATTTCTGCGTTCGGTACTGGCATTCAAGATGACTTTGATATCAATAAACTTCGCTACCACAAATTAGTTTTGATGGCAGACGCTGACGTTGACGGTCAACACATCCGCACCTTGCTTTTAACTTTCTTATTCCGTTACATGAAACCACTTGTTGATGGTGGCTATGTTTATTTAGCTCAGCCACCTCTTTACAAAATTAAGTGGTCACGCGAAGCACCTGAATATGCATATAGCGATCGCGAACGCGACGCGGTTGTTGAAGCAGGTTTAGCTGCTGGAAAGAAACTGCGCCAAGAAGATATCCAGCGCTACAAAGGTCTTGGTGAAATGAATGCCGAAGAACTCTGGGAAACCACTATGGATCCAGAGCGCCGAGTTCTATTGCAGATCACAGTTGATGACGCTGCTCAAGCCGATGCACTCTTTTCAACTTTGATGGGTGAAGATGTGGAAAGCCGTCGTTCGTTTATTCAGCGCAATGCCGCTGACGTTAGGTTCTTGGATATTTAATGGCAAAAAAAGACGAACCAAAAACACCTAAAAAGGCTGCGCCAGTAACTGAACAGCCGGTTGAAGAAACCATTGATCAAATCGAAATGGTTGACCTCAATGTTGAAATGCAAAGGTCTTATATCAACTACGCGATGAGCGTTATCGTTTCTCGCGCATTACCTGATGTTCGAGATGGTTTAAAGCCAGTTCACCGCCGCGTTATTTATGCAATGTATGACGGTGGTTACCGGCCAGACAAAGCATTTAGCAAGAGTGCTCGCGTTGTCGGTGAAGTTATGGGTCAGTACCACCCACACGGCGACTCAGCAATTTATGACACTTTGGTTCGGTTAACTCAAAGCTGGACACTTCGTTATCCACTTGTTCAAGGCCAAGGAAACTTTGGTTCACCAGGTAATGACTCAGCTGCTGCTTCTCGTTACACCGAATGTCGCATGGCACCACTTGCCATGGAAATGGTTCGGGACATCGATCAAGAAACAGTCGATTTTGTTCCAAACTATGACGGCAAGAATTTAGAACCAACAGTTTTACCAAGTCGTTTCCCAAATCTTTTGGTTAATGGTTCATCAGGTATCGCAGTTGGTATGGCAACCAACATCCCACCACACAACTTAAAAGAAGTTGCTAGTGGCGTTCAGTGGGCGCTGGAACATCCAGATGCAACTCGTGAAGAACTACTTGAAGCATTAACCGAACGAATCACCGGTCCAGATTTCCCAACTGGTGGTTTGATTGTTGGCCGCAATGGAATCAAAGATGCTTATCGAACTGGCCGTGGCTCAATCACTATGCGCGCGGTTACTGAAATTACTGAAGATAAGCGTGGCCGAGCAGTAATTGTTATTACCCAGCTTCCTTACCAAGTTAATCCAGATAACTTAATGGAACGTATTGCAGAACTTGTTGATACCGGCAAGATCAACGGCATCGCTGACTTGATCGATGAATCAAGTTCACGTACTGGTATGCGTATCGTTGTTGTGCTTAAGAAAGATGCTGTGCCAAAGGTTGTGCTAAACAACCTCTTTAAATACACCCAGCTTCAAGATAATTTCGGTGCCAACATGTTGGCTCTGGTTGATGGCGTTCCACGAACACTTTCACTAGATGCTTTTGTAACCAACTGGATCGATCACCAGATTGAAGTAATTGCTCGCCGAACTGCATACCGCCTAAGAATTGCTGAAGAACGCGTTCATATTTTGATCGGTCTTTTGAAGGCGATCGAAGCAATTGATGCCGTAATCAAGTTGATTCGTGCTTCTGAGTCCGCATCTGCTGCGCAAAGCGGATTGATGAAGTTATTAACAATCGATGAGATTCAAGCTCAAGCAATTCTTGACATGCAGCTTCGTAAACTTGCCGCTCTTGAACGAAATGAACTTCAATCACAGCACGACAAGTTGATGGCAGAAATCGCTGACTACAAAGACATCTTGAAGAGCGTTAAGCGCCAATACAAGATTGTTAGCGAAGAACTTGAAGAGCTAGTTAATCGCTTTGGCGATGAGCGCAAGACAAGAATTGTTGCCGCAGAAGATGACAACATCACCACCGAAGATTTAATTGCTGAAGAACCAATTGTGGTAACACTTACCCAAAATGGTTACGTAAAGCGCACTAAGGCTGCTCTATACCGCGCACAAAAACGTGGTGGTCGTGGTGTTAAAGGCGCAGCACTTAAACAAGATGACGTGGTCACACATTTATTTGTCACCACAACGCATCATTGGATTTTGTTCTTCACTAACAAGGGTCGAGTATTCCGCGTTAAAGCACACGAACTTGTTGAAGCGGGTCGCGATGCTCGTGGTCAACACGTAGCGAACTTGCTTTCACTTGGCCAAGAAGAATTTGTTGCCCAAGTACTTGATCTTCGCGATTATGAACAAGCACCTTATTTAGTTCTAGCAACTAAGAATGGCGTGGTTAAGAAAACAAAACTTTCTGAATACGATTCAACTCGTAGCACTGGTTTGATCGCGATAAATCTAAAAGATGATGATGCAGTAGTTTCGGCGCAGCTAATTTCTGACGACGATGATTTATTACTTGTTTCAAAACTTGGTAACTCAGTTCGCTTCA
This sequence comes from Actinomycetota bacterium, assembly GCA_041181865.1. Lineage (GTDB taxonomy): Bacteria > Actinomycetota > Actinomycetes > S36-B12 > UBA5976 > UBA5976. The sequence goes on from JBEGOT010000079.1 coordinate 4,525, forward strand.
ATGCAAGTGATGACACTTTGCGCCCAATGGGTCGAAGTGCAACTGGTGTGATTGGTATTCGTTTCAAGAACAAAGAAGATCATTTATTAAGCATGCACGTTGCTTACCCAGATGCATTCGTTGTCACAATCACTGATGGTGGGTTTGCCAAGCGCACTGCAATGAACGAGTGGAACGCTAAGGGTCGCGGCACCCAAGGTGTTCGTGCAATGCGTCTTTCTGAAAAACGTGGCGGGCTAGCTGGCGCACTGGTTTGTGAAGCTGAAGATGAAATCTTTGCTGTTGCCAGCAACGGCGTTGTGATCAGAACTAAAGTTTCTGAAATTCGCGCTGCCGGTAGGGACACCATGGGTGTTTCATTCATGAAAGTCGAAGATGATGAAGAAGTTGTAGCAGTGGCTAGTTCATCTGCAGCGACTTTGAAGAAGTTGGAAAGTTTGAAAATTGCTGAACCAGCAGAAGCACTTGAATCTGCTGAAAGTGATGAATAGCAGCAATTTTTGTGGGATTTAGGCAATTGCGGTAATCTCATAACTCGGTCAACGGCCGAAAAAACGGGCCTATAGCTCAGCTTGGTTAGAGCGCTTCCCTGATAAGGAAGAGGTCGATGGTTCAAGTCCATCTAGGCCCACGCTTTTCTATACAGGAGGTCAGAACATGAAGAAGTTGTTATCACTAGCGCTTTTAGCCCTTGCGGGATATGTGGTCTACCAACAAGTAGAAGCAAGTAAGGCCGAGCAAGAATTGTGGACTCAGGCCACAAGTTAGTATCTTGGTCTAACGAGATTTTCACATCACTTGTGAAAACTTCGGGGAATTAGCTCAATTGGTAGAGCACTGCCTTTGCAAGGCAGGGGTTAGGGGTTCGAGTCCCCTATTCTCCACTTAAAACTTAAGTAAATTCTTAAGTAAAAGTGGGGCAGAGAAATCTGTCCCTTTTTATTTGGATCAAAAGAAAAATTAGTACGAAAAGAATTAGGAATTATGTTTAGCCAACTAACGCCACAAGCAAAGCGTTTCTTGCTGGGCACACTTCTTAATTCCCTTGGCGGCGGATTAACACTTACTGTCATCGTCGTATATTTGCACCGCATCGCCGAACTTCCACTAACCACTGCATCATTGGTGCTTTCCTGGATGGCAGTTGTTGGTTTAGCTGTAGGTCCGATCTTTGGAACATTGGTCGACAAGTATGGTCCGCGCAAAGTTATGTTGTTTGCGATTTTGGTTGAAGCAATTTCCGTAGCTTCCTGGTCATTAGTTCGAAGTGCTAGTGCTGCTTACTTTGTTGGATTCTTTGTAACGGTTGGGGGTGCAGGTATTTGGGCGCCTCAAACCACAATGATGGCTCGAATGGTTTCGGAAGAGTTCCGCCAGAAAATGTTTGGCATGCACTTTATGATGCTTAATCTAGGACTTGGTCTTGGTGGGCTAATTAGTTCATTAATTGTTGACATAAATGTTCCTGAAAGTTTCACCAGACTATTTATTCTTGATGCATTTTCGTATTTGATTTTCTTTTCAATCGTTATGACTTTGCGACAAGCTGGTGGACCAATTCCTGAAGAGCATCGCAAAGACGATGAAGGTTTTAAAGAGTTACTTAAAGACAAACCTTTTATGAAAATTCAAGGCGTTAAGTTTTTACTTCTTTCTTGTGGTTACTCAGCACTTGATGCAGGACTACCACCACTTCTTACTGAATACGGTGGACTTAACGTAAATAAACTTGGACCGATCTGGGCAGTCAATACTGGCGTGATTGTGCTGGGACAAATTTTTGTAATTAACCGTTTGCATGGAAAAAGCAGAACAAAATCTATTGCGGTAATTGGAACTATCTGGGCAATCAGTTGGACAATTATTGGTTTTGGAGTGAGCATCGAAAAAGCGTTGCTTGGCGCGATTGTCGGAGTGGGTGTATTTGCAATCGGTGAAATGGTTTGGTCAACGATCGGTTCATCAATCACCAATGACATGGCACCAGAGCACCTTAGAGGCCGCTATAACTCAGCAGATTCCCTTGTTTGGGTAACAGCTGCTGCAATTGGCCCAGCGATTTCAGGTGTGATGTTGCAACACGGTTTAACTTATGAATGGATCGGTCTTTTGGTTGCTGGACAGTTAGCCGGGGGACTATTGGGACTAAAGATGCGCAAGCATTTAACTGATAAACAAGACGGAATATTGGTTGCCAACTAATTTTTACCCACAATGTTTGTGGCTAAATTTGCCCAATAAATAAACACTTTTTGGGATTTTGCGGTTCTGACCCCACAAGATATCCCCAGTAAGAAACGCTGTAAACACAGGCTTTTCAACACTTTGTCCACACAGTTATCCACAGGACTCATTGAGACTGTCAGCCAAGGAACATAAAGTCATACTCGGGTTAATAGTGCTTTTTAGCATTTATGCCAAAAAAAGTTATTTCGATTAAGGGAAGTGCCATGAGCGTAGCGGAAATTCCGCGCAACTATCACGAGGATGGAACGATTGTTCCGCCTCAAGATTTAGTTGCAGAACAATCTGTTCTTGGCGCGATGTTACTTAGTAAAGATGCAATCGCTGATGTTGTTGAATCTCTTCGCGAAATTGATTTTTATAAACCAGCACATGCAACCATCTATGGCGCAATTTTAGATATTTATGGTCGCGGTGAACCAGCTGATGCAATCACTGTTGCAAACTATTTATCTAAAACTGGATCACTGGCAAATGTTGGTGGCGCTGCTTACTTGCACACACTTGTGGCAAGTGTGCCAACAGCTGCTAACGCTGCTTACTATTCACGAATTGTTACTGAACGTGCAATCCTTCGGCGCTTAGTTGAAGCCGGCACGCGCATTACCCAGATGGGATATGCCGGTGATGCCGAAGTCGATTTGTTAGTTGATAAAGCCCAAGCCGAAGTTTATGACGTTACTTCACGCCGAACTTCTGAAGATTACGCACCAATCGTTGACATCATTCCACTAACCCTTAATGAGCTTGAAGCAATTGAAGGTAATGGTGGTGCTAAAGCGGGTGTGCCAACTGGCTTTGCTGGTCTTGATGAAGTAACCCACGGATTACATCCAGGACAACTTGTAATTTTGGCAGCGCGTCCAGCGATTGGTAAATCAACTTTAGGTTTGGATTTAGCACGAGCAGCAAGTATTAAGAACAACATGGCTTCAGTGATCTTTTCACTTGAAATGAGCCGCAATGAAATTGCAATGCGCATGCTTTCTGCTGAAGCTCAAGTTTCACTTGGCAACATGCGAGCAGGAACTCTAAGTGATGCCGAATGGCAGCGCTTAGCAATGAAGAGCAGCCAAATTAGTAACGCACCACTTTTCATTGATGATTCACCAAACTTAACCATGATGGAAATCAGGGCTAAAGCTCGTCGCCTAAAGCAGCGTTACGATCTAAAACTTTTAGTTCTTGACTACATGCAGCTGATGTCTAGTGGTCGCAAAGTTGAAAGCCGTCAGGTTGAAGTTTCTGAATTTTCTCGTAGTTTGAAGTTACTAGCTAAAGAACTTGAAATCCCAGTGGTTGCAATCAGCCAGTTAAACCGTGGTCCAGAACAACGTACTGACAAGCGCCCAATGCTTTCTGATCTTCGTGAATCTGGATCCCTTGAACAAGATGCTGACATGGTTATTTTGCTTCACCGCGAAGATGTTTATGATCGCGAATCACCACGTGCTGGCGAAGCTGACTTCATTTTGGCTAAGCACCGCAACGGTCCAACAGCAACTGTGGTTACTGCATTCCAAGGCCATTACAGCCGCTTTGTTGATATGGCTAACTCTTAAGAGTTTGTGTAAGAATGAAAACATCCACAAAGGGGTGTTAACGTGCCGGCGATTAACCGCACAAAACTTGTTCAATTACTTGAACGTGAACGCAAAACTTATATTGAACGAAATCCAAAGTCATTAGCTTTATATAAAGAAGCAACCAATTTATTTGGTGGCGTCCCAATGACCTGGATGAATAAATGGTCAGGTGGCTTTCCGCTTTATTTAGAGACCGCTCATGGCAACACCATCACCACAGTTGATGGACATACCTATATTGATTTCGCACTTGGAGACACAGGCGCAATGGCTGGTCACTCACCAGATGCCAGTAGCAAAGCAATAGCAAAACGAATTATGGATGATGGTGGCATCACCACAATGTTGCCAACAGATGATGCGCAGTGGGTTGGCAAGGAATTAACGCGGCGCTTTGGCATGCCACTTTGGTCATTTACTTTGACCGCAACTGATGCCAATAGATGGGCAATCAGACTTGCCCGTCTGGCAACTGGAAAAAGCAAGATTTTAGTATTTGCTTACTGCTACCACGGTTCAGTTGATGAAGCTTTTGCTGTTCCAGATCAAAATGGAAATGCAACTGCACGCCCAGGAAATGTTGCGCCCCCAGTTCCACTAGATCAAACAACAAGAGTTGTTGAATTTAATGATTTGGCCGCTGTCGAACGTGAATTAAAAAATGGCGATGTTGCTGCAATTTTGACCGAACCTGCGTTAACAAACATCGGCATCGTATTACCAGAACCTGGTTTCTTAACTGGCTTGCGTGAACTGGCAACTAAGTACGGCGCACTTTTAATGATCGATGAAACTCACACTTTTTCAGCTGGCTTTGGCGGCATGACTAAGCGCGACAATTTAAAGCCAGACATTTTTATTATTGGAAAATCAATCGGCGCTGGCATTCCATCTGGTGCTTATGGCATTACTACTGAAGTTGCTGCAGACATCAAAGCTCATCCGGAAGCAGACATCATCGATGTTGGCGGCGTTGGTGGAACACTTGCTGGTAATTCACTTTCGATGGCAGCAATGCGAGCAACTCTAGGTGAAGTCTTAACCGAAGAAGCATTTGAAAAAATGGAAAAACTTTGTGATCGTTACACCGAACAAGTTCAAACAGTGCTAGAAAAGTATGACGTTCCATGGAGTATTTCTCAGGTTGGAGCGCGCGCCGAGTATCGCTTTGCTAAACCTGCACCAATTAATGGAACAGCATCCGCAAATGCTAGCGATGACGAATTAGATGAATTTATGCATTTATTTATGTGCAATCGAGGAATTTTGATGACCCCATTCCACAACATGGCATTGATGTGTCCAACTACTAAAGAATCTGAAGTTGACCAGCATGGTGAACTTTTCGAAGCAGCGATCCGCGAATTAGTCAGTTAGTCACTACCTAGTCTTTGGCCATAGGCTTTGTGTTGTGTCAGATGAGCCAAAGATAAGAGCAGCAATTGCCGACCTGCCAACTTACAAAGCAGGTAAAAAAGTTGCCGGCGTTTCTGGTCTTGACCCTTACAAGCTTTCCAGCAATGAAAATCCAACGCAGCCATTGCCAAGTGTGCTTAAAGTAATTACAGATGCCGCTTTAGAAATTAATCGTTATCCAGATCCATTTGTTACTGAACTAACTAATTCGCTTGCCAAAAAATTTAATGTTGGCCCAGAAATGATTGCTACCGGAACTGGATCAGTTGGTGTTTGCCAACAGATTATGCAAGCAGTTGCGCAGCCAGGTGATGAAGTTATTTATGCTTGGCGTTCCTTTGAGGCTTATCCAATCATCACCAAAATAGTCGGCGCTAAACCAGTTGAAGTTCCGATAACTAAATCAGGTGAGCACGATCTAGTAGCGATGCTAAATGCCATCACCGAAAACACTCGATTAATTCTGATATGTACGCCAAATAACCCAACTGGATCAGTGGTCAATCACGAAGAGCTAAAAGTGTTTTTGACTAAAGTTCCAAAAGACATCTTGGTTGTTATAGACGAGGCTTACGTTGAATTTAATCGGGATGACAATTCAGTAAAAGGATTAGATTTCTTCCGCGAATTTAAAAATGTTGGCGTTCTGCGCACATTTTCGAAGGCTTACGGTTTAGCTTCACTTCGAGTTGGCTTCTTTATCGGCCCAGAGCACGTGGCTGAAGCTGTTCGAAAAACTGCCGTGCCATTTGGGGTTTCCAACATCGCCCAAGCCGCAGCAGTTGCTTCACTTGAATACGAAGATGAACTTTTTGTTCGCGTTGAAGACTTAGTTAAATTACGAACTTGGTTTGAATCGCAATTATCTGAAATTGGTTTTAATCTTCCGGCAAGCCAAGCCAATTTTGTTTGGTTACCACTGGGTGATCGGGTTGATGAATTTACCGCAGCGTGTGCAACCCAAGCCGTTTCAGTTAGACCATTTAGTGGTGAGGGTGTGCGAATTTCAATTGGTGAAAAAACTGCACTCGAACGCTTATTAAAAGTATTACCTGACTTTGTTTAGTCAGTCTTAAATGAATTTATTAATTAGCTAACGCTGCTTTAACAGCTGCTGCAACCTGACCACCATCGGCGCGACCAGTCACTTGTGGTGTAACAAGTTTCATTACAGCCCCCATGGCAGAAGGGCCTGATTGACCAGATGCCTTCACTTCGCTCACCGCATCAGAAATGATTTTTGCCAGTGCATCGCTACTTAGTGCTTCTGGTAAATAACTTTGAATGACAGCAAGTTCAGCATTTTCTTTATCTGCTAAGTCTTGGCGCTTGGCATCAACATAAGCAACAGATGCTTCTTTGCGCTTCTTGGCTTCACGGTTAAGTACTGTCATTAATTCTTGATCATTTAGAGTTTTTGCTTCTTTTCCAGATACTTCTTCGTTAGTAATAGCGGCAAGCACCATTCGAAGTGTGCCAGCACGAAGTTGATCTTTGCCTTTAATTGCGTCAGTTAAATCAGATTGAATTTGGTCTTTTAGTGAACTCATGTAACAAGTCTGCCAGAAATAACTACTTTGTTATCTGCGGTTAAAAGTGTTGTTAATAGTGCATTTGTGAAGTAAATGTTGTTCAAAATTGTTGCAGAAAAAGTATTGACACCACCTACTACGTACCTAAATAGTTATCAGAAATACAGTTTGAATTTTCTTTAATTTGAATTTTCAACAAAATTTTTAGGAGTGTACTCGGGTGAAGTGGGACGCAGACTGGAGTCGCAACGCAGCTTGTAAAAATACTGATCCGGACATTTTGTTCGTGCAAGGCGCAGCACAGAATCGCGTGAAAATCATTTGCGCTGGCTGCACAGTTCGCACCGAGTGTTTAGCCGATGCTCTTGATAATGAAATTGAATTTGGTGTTTGGGGTGGCATGACAGAACGTGAACGTCGCGCATTACTTCGTCGCCGATCAAATGTAACTTCATGGCGAGAACTGTTGATGTCTGCTCGCACTGACTACGAACGCCTTGATCCAGTGGCGTTTGTTACTGGTGCTTAACGCCAATTTTTAATTGCAATTACTTTTGCCGTAGAGTCTAAATATGACTAAATGGGAATATCTAACTGCGCCGCTGTTAGTTCATAACACAAAAGCAATCCTTGATAATTTCGGTGAAGACGGCTGGGAATTAGTTGCCGTCATCCCAGGAATGAATGCTGAAAATTTAGTTGCTTATTTCAAAAGACCAAAGAATTAGGAATGAATAATGAGTGCAGTAGAAAGTCGTTTGGCAGAAAAGGGTTTAACTCTTCCAGAAGTTGCGGTTCCAGTTGCTGCATACATTCCAGCAGTTAAGAGTGGAAACCTTGTATTCACTTCAGGTCAACTTCCAAGCGTTGCTGGCCAACTAATTGCAGCTGGCCATGTTGGCGCAGAAGTTGATCCAGAAACTGCAAACAAGTGTGCACAGCAGTGTGCATTAAATGCACTTGCTGCAATCAAGTCAGTGATTGGCGATCTAGACAAAGTTGTTCGTGTGGTTAAGGTCGTGGGCTTTGTTGCCACAGCGCCAGGCTTTGTTGCCGTTCCACCAGTAGTAAACGGCGCAAGTGAATTATTCGCTCTTGCATTTGGTGATGCTGGTGTACACGCTCGCTCAGCTGTCGGCGTTGCCGAACTTCCACTAAACGCTCCAGTTGAAGTTGAAGTAGTAGTCGAAGTTAAGAACTAGTCAGATTTAGGTTTAACGGAAAGGGGTGCAACATGGATGAGAATCTCAGAGAAGCGCCCCTTTTTAAAGCTTTAGATGATGAAGCAGCAACGTCACTTCGTAAGTCGATGTTGTTGCAGGAACTAAAAAAAGGTCAGACTTTATTTAAAGAGGGTCAGACTGGCGATCGACTTTATTTAGTTAAATCTGGAAAAGTTAAATTAAGTCACGCATCAGGTGATGGCCGCGAATCAGTATTTATGGTTCTTGGTCCTGGCGACATGTTTGGTGAACTCTCACTTTTTGATCCAGGTCCTCGTACTTCAACAGCGATTGCAGTTACCGATTCAGAAATTCTTGGTTTAGGTCATAGCGATTTAAAACCTTGGTTACAAGATCGTCCTGAAGTTGCCCAAGCTTTATTGCAAGCATTAGCTCATCGACTTCGCCGCACAAGTGAAAC
>JBEGOT010000080.1:0-5664 GCA_041181865.1 Actinomycetota bacterium
CAGGTGCCGATGCAGATATGAAAGTTGTTTTCACTAGCACTGCAGTTGCGGGTTTGGTTAGTGCATCTGGTCTTGCTCTAATTTTTGACTTACTTACCCGCACAGGAAGACAGATTGGCCCAGCACTTGGCTTGGGAACTGGTCTGACTGTTGGAATTATGGTCATGGCAGCTCCAGCACTAAGCCATCGGCTATTTGCTGGTAATGGTTTCAAAGTTTGGTTACTTGAAATTGGCGCTGATGTTCTTGGCTTTGCATTAATGGGTGTGGCACTTAGCTACTTCTATTAATTTTTAGTTGGGAAAAAATTGCCAAATCGATTTCAGAAAGCGTTTAGCAAACGCTTTCGTCGCATAATCACTAATTCACCCGATGGTGTTCCACAGTGGCTACCGCAGATCGAATCTGGCGATGACATTGGTTTATTTACACCAACAGATGCACCTTGGGTTGTGCACGCTGATTTAACAACCTTAATCGGTGGCATCCGCGCGTTATTAATGCAAGCACTACATCCAGGAAGCCTTGCAGGAGTTGCCGACCATTCCAGGTATGAAGCTGATCCCCTTGGCCGGCTCGCTGGCACAACTAAATGGTTAACAATTCTTACGTTTGGCTCAACCCAGGCGATTGAGAAAGAATCAGCCCGAGTCAATGCAATGCATAAAAAAGTTGTTGGCACTTTTGAGCAAATACCTGGATTTAAAAAACCATATGCAGCATCTGATTCAGATTTATTGTTGTGGGTTCACGTTGCATTCACCGAATCATTTTTAGTTACAAATGAAATTTATGGCGTTAAACCAATTCCAGGTGGATCAGATAATTATGTTGCGCAATGGAGTAAAGCGGTTGAACCACTCGGTTTATCAAAGGCTCCGAAATCAAAATCAGAATTAATTTCAGCCATACATTCTTTTGATTCAGTACTTCGAGCTGATCAGCAAACCTTAAATGTTGTTGAATTTATCAAACATCCACCATTGTCACTGGCTGCACGAATGGCATATTCAATTATGTTTCATGCTGCTGCAGTAACAATTGAACCAAAATACCTAAGGATTCTTGGCGTTAAACCGCTTCCAGAGTGGTTTGTAATTCCAATAGGTAGAACTTTATTAAAGCTAATGCGCCTTGCTCTTGGTGGAATTTCTCCACTTGAAGAAGCCGCTTTAGCTAGACACGCTCGACTTAAAAAGTAGTTGCGTCGATAACAAATCGATATTTAACATCGCTGGCAACGACGCGCTCGTAGGCTTTGTTAATGTAATCAGCCTTAATAACTTCAACATCGCTTGTGATGTTATGGGCACCACAGAAATCAAGCATTTCTTGTGTTTCTTTGATACTGCCAATTGATGAACCAGCTAAGCTGCGCTGGCGGCCAAGTAAGTTGTTTGGTGAAATTACATATGCATTCTCTGGAATACCGACGACAACCAAAGATCCGTGCATACGAAGAGTTTCTAGGTAAGCGCTTAAATCAATTTCTGCTGAGACAGTATTAATAATTAAATCGAAAGTATTATTCTTTTCGCGAAGTTCACTTCGATTTGAAGAGTTAACAAAATGTTTCGCCCCCATGGCTAGAGCATCAGCACGCTTGTTTTCGCTATGGCTTAAAACAGTTACTTCGGCACCCATCGCAACTGCAATCTTTACTGCCATATGACCAAGTCCACCTAGGCCCATAACTGCAACTTTTTTGCCAGGGCCGGCTTCCCAATGACGAAGTGGCGAAAAAGTTGTAATGCCAGCACAAAGCAATGGGGCAACGCCAGCTCTGTCTAAGTTTTCTGGAACATGTAAAGCATGATCAGCTTTAACAATTATTGATTGGCTGTAGCCACCGTAAGTTGGAGTCTGACCGTCATACTCAGTTCCGTTATAAGTCCAAATTGGACTTTCTAAACACCAGTGGCTTTCGCCGATAATGCAGTACTCACACTTACCACAGGAATCTACGTAACAACCTACGCCAGCTAAATCGCCAATTTTAAAGTTGGAAACTTTATTTCCAACTTCAGAAACCCGTCCAACGATTTCATGGCCAGGCACCATAGGAAATTTTGCTTTGCCCCATTCTTCGCGTGCCTGATGAATATCAGAGTGACAGATACCCGCAAATTCAATTTCAATTGCAATATCGTTTTCGCCAACTTCTCGACGTTCAAATTCCCAGGGGGTAAGTGGGGCGCTAGCCGTCATTGCTGCGTATCCGCGAGTTTTTGGCATTTTTCTCCTAATTTCAAATCAATTGTAAACGTTGAGTAAGCGTGAAATTCATCTGGTTAATTCACTCTAGAGTTGATGTATGGCTAACGTTTCAATTGAATTTCTCGGTGCTACCGAAACGGTAACTGGAAGCAGATTTTTACTTACCGGTGAAACGTCACAAATTCTTATCGATGCTGGTTTATTTCAAGGAACGCCTGAAATAAAAGCAAAAAATTGGGAACCTTTTCCGATTAAACCGAGTTCAATTGATTCGGTTGTTCTAACTCACGCGCATCTTGATCACACGGGCTATTTACCGTTACTCGTTAAACAAGGTTTTAGCGGCCCGGTTTATTGCACCGAATACACTTCAAAACTGGTTTCAGTTATTTTGCTCGATAGCGCGCGAATCCAAATGGAAGACGCGAAGTATGCGCAGAAAAAAGGTTACAGCTCTCATGCAAATCCGCGTGCTCTTTACGATGAATCAGATGTAGCGCAAGCACTTAAATTAATAAAAGTTTGTAAATTTGATGAAGATCTTTCGGTATCTAAAAATACAACAATTCGTTTCCATCATTCCGGACATATTCTCGGCTCGTCATTTGTAACTGTTGAACTTGATGAAAAAAAATTCTTATTTACTGGTGACATGGGCCGGCCAACTCATCCAGTACTTACTTCACCGGATCCCTTCCCAGAAGGACACTTTGATGTTGTCGTGACCGAATCGACTTATGGTGATCGTGTGCACGAGACTCCGACTAACGAATTTGCCGAAATTATTAATGAAACTATTGATCGAGGTGGCTCGGTGCTAATCCCAGCGTTTGCCGTTGATCGTACAGAAGTCATTTTGCTAAAACTTCGTGAGTTGGTTGAAGCTGGGAAAGTAAGAAAAGTTCCAATTTTTGTCGATTCACCAATGGCACTTACTGCACTTGATTTTTATCGCGAGGCTTTAAATGCTGGGCGAACAGAGATCAGAAAAGACATGATTGATACTTGGCGCGGTCGTGATCCGTTTGATCCCGGTACTTTGTCTGAAAAAAGAAGCGTTGAAGATTCAAAATCTTTAAACGATGTGCGCCAACCTTGCATCATTATTTCGGCAAGCGGCATGGCAACTGGCGGTCGAGTGGTTCATCATCTGGCCCATATGTTGCCCAACCCAAAGAACACAGTTTTATTAGTTGGTTACCAAGCAAACGGAACCAGAGGCCAACAGCTTGAAAATGGAGATCAGCGAGTTCGAATTCACGGTGAAGATGTTCCGGTTAGAGCTCAAATTGCAAAAGCGGATTCCTTTTCGGTACACGCAGATGGGGATGAGCTAATCAAGTGGCTTAGGCCAGGAAAGAAGCCAACCACGGCCTATGTTGTTCATGGAGAAATTAAATCTGCTGAAGAATTTTCAAAGCGCCTAAAGTCTGAACTCGGTTGGAATGCAATCGTGCCAAAACCTGAACAAAGTTTTGAAGTTTAAATTTCTACGCCTTCATGCTTCAGAAGAGCTGCTTTAAGGGGTGATCCAAACCCATAATTTCCAAGTTGTCCACCAGTTTTAACAACTCGATGGCAAGGAATAATTGGCGCAATTAAATTACTTGAACATGCCGTTCCGGCTGCGCGAACCGCAAGTGGTCTGCCAGCCGATTTTGCAAGTTGTGCGTAGCTAACTACTTTTCCGCCCTTAACTTTGCGAAGTTCTTTCCAGCACTCTTGCATAAATTCTCCCCCGGGTTGGCGAACTTTTAGCTGGCTAAATGCGTTTAAGTCACCATCAATCCAGTTATTTACAACTTGGGTTACACCAGCAAGTTTTGTGTCTTTCTTATAGTCGGCAATATTTAGTTTGCGCCCGGCTTTTCTTAAAAATTTTGTCATTGGTAAAAATGCTGCGCCAACAACGATTGGTTTATTTTCAACATCAACAAGTACCGACATTGGCACCCAAGGTGTTTTTATTTCGCAGCCGATTATTTTGGACATTAATTTTCCAGCACATCTGCAGCGCGCTTGATTGCTTGCTTCAAAATTTTCCTGCTGGTGGCAAGGTTTATGCGAACGTGATTTTTCCCATCAGAGCCAAAGTCTTTTCCGTCATTGAAATAAACGCGACCTTTTTCATGCATTAAAACTGCGGGATCTTCAATGCCATAAGCATTTAGATCGACCCAAGCTAGGTAAGTGCTGTGTGGGATTGTGTATTTAGCTTTTGGTAAGTATTTCTTTAAAAGTTTCGCTAAATATTTTCGATTGTCATCAAGATTGTGCATGACTGCTTTTAGCCACTTTTCGCCATCTTCGTAGGCAGCGTAACTCGCCCATGAACCCAAGATTGATGCGCGCCATGCAACAGCCATTGGTAGTTGATTTAATTTGTCATGCATTTCTGGATGTTGAGAAATAATTTGCGCGCACTTTAATCCAGCTAAATTCCAAGCCTTACTTGCTGAAGTAATACAAATTCCGGTTTCTCTTGCATCATCATTAAGGGCTAAGTAGGGAATAAAGCTTTGCTCTTTAAATGTGAGAGGGGCGTGAATTTCATCAGAGATCACAACAACGCCATATTTTTTAGCAAGTGAAGCGATTTCCTGTAGTTCGACACGGGAAAAAACGTGGCCAACCGGATTATGCGGATGACAAATTAAGTAAACCTTTGCTCCTTGGGCAAATGCTTGCTCTAAACCTTTTGGATCAAGAACGTAATCATCACCATGATGAACAAGAGGAACATCAACAACTTCACATTTAGTCTCTTTAATCCAGTTATAAAAATTGTGGTAAACCGGTGAATTAATTACGACTTTGTCACCTGGGCCTGTCAGTAAGCGAATTACTTCAACACCAGCAACGCCCACATCTGATGCCAAGCGAAATTGTTCAGGATCGACGGTCCAATTCCATGCTCGCTTTGCATACTTTGCAAATGCCTTCGGTAATTCAGGGATCACGCCGCCATAGCCAACATCGGATCGCTCAATCATGTCGATTAAGACTTCTTTAATAGGTTTGGCGATCGGGAAGTCCATTTCCGCAACTGGAAGTGGAAGTACATCTTTTGCTGCGCCACGCCATTTAGCGCCTCTTCGTTTGCGAAGATCCCTTAATGAATCGGCTTTGACTCTCACGGTTTAAAGGCTAGCAATCACTATGGCTTAATGATGGTGATACCTGGCAATGTGCCAATATTTTTCATTGCTTCTGGAACATCTTCCAGACTTATAGTTCTTTCAATTAATGAGTCTGGCCGCAATAATCCAGAGCTAATGTCGGCAAGCATTTCTGGGTAAGTTGCTGCTGACATTCCGTGGCTTCCAAAAATTTGAAGTTCTCGTGCGATAACTGTGTGCATTGGAACGGTTGCTTTATCTTGAATAACTGCCGGTGGCAACAAACCAATTTGAACATGGCGACCAAGGCGACGTAGAGATTCAATTG
>JBEGOT010000081.1:0-5004 GCA_041181865.1 Actinomycetota bacterium
TTCAATGTTTTCGCCAGCAATTTTATGGACTGAAGAGTCACGATCTAGAAGCAAAATGCTGTGACCATTGGCGGCAAGTTCTCGAGCGATTGACCGTCCGACTTGGCCAGCACCAGCAATAGCAATACGCATTAGTTACTACGCTCCGAACCTAATTTTGTAATTAAATGCTGCAATTCATCAGTCTTTGCCAGCACATGAATCGCGTCACCATCTTGAAGTACAGAATTTTCATCGGGCAAAACTGCTTTTCCATACCTGGTGATAATTGCAATGTTCGCATTAGTTTCATCGGAAATCTTTTTAATGTTTAATCCAACCCATGTTTCATGGTAAGTAACTTCAGCCAAGGTGACGCTGCCACTTGGGTCATGCCAATCTTCAGCGGCACCAATTGGTGCCACGTGTCTTAAAATTTGATCTGCAGTCCAAGAAACTGTTGCCACAGTAGGAATGCCCAGGCGTTCATATACTTCAGCTCGGCGCGGGTCATAAATGCGAGCAATTACGTTCTTTACTCCGAAAGTTTCGCGAGCAACGCGGGCAGCCAAGATGTTTGAGTTATCACCAGAAGAAACAGCAATAAACGCATCTGCATTATTAATACCTGCTTCGATCAATCTGTCGCGGTCAAAGCCGATGCCAGTAATAGTTGTTCCCTTGAAATCTTTAGAAAGTCGTTTAAAAGCCGAAGCTTCCTGGTCGATTACAGCAACTGAATGACCCGAACTATCCAATTCGGCGGCAAGCATTGAACCAACACGTCCGCAACCAAGAATCACTATGTGCACGTGATAAAACTACACGCATAATAAGCAGACTTCTAATTATTTTCTGGCCAAGCCAATAAAAGTTTGAGGCCTTAAAGGCGTAGGCTCTCCTTGTGGCGCAACTGTCTAATACTGCAAAGCGACTGGTATTTGGTCGAGCAATTGCTAGTGAGAAACTAGGTGAGACCCTTCTTTCAAAGAGAATTGCTCTTCCAGTTTTCGCATCGGATGCACTTTCAAGTGTTGCGTATGCCACCCAAGAGATTCTGCTCGTTCTTGCCCTTGGAGGTATTGCTCTTTTTTATGCGTCAATCTACGCAGCAATGGGTGTTGCCCTAGTCATGGTTGTTGTGGTGATGTCCTATCGCCAAAATGTGCATGCATATCCAAGTGGCGGTGGTGACTATGAAGTTGCCACAGTTAACTTAGGTCCCAATGCTGGCGTAACTGTTGCAAGTGCTTTGTTAGTTGACTACGTCTTAACTGTTGCCGTTTCGATTTCAGCGGCAGTAGACAATTTAAGCTCAAGTATCACGGCGCTTCATGAACATAAAGTGGGCTTGGCTATTGGCTTAATTGCAATTATCACGATCTTGAACCTGCGCGGTGTAAAAGAATCTGGAACATTATTCGCAATTCCAACCTATGCATTCATGATTGCGATCATCTCAATGTTCATTTGGGCTGCCGGACGAATTGCTAATGGCGAAGTTTTGCTTGCCGAGAGCGCTAGTTGGGAAATAATCCCGCAGGGCAATTTCACTGGCCTTGCACTTGCATTTTTGTGCCTTCGCGCTTTTACCTCTGGCTGTACTGCGCTTACTGGTGTTGAGGCGATAAGTAACGGCGTTCCAGCTTTTCGGCCACCTAAAAGTAAAAATGCTGCCACGACACTTGCAATGCTTGGCGCGATCGCCTTAACGATGTTTATCGGGGTAACAGTTCTGGCAAACATCACCCAAGTGCACGTTGTTCATGGTGATGAATTCATCAAGGGAATGCCAGAAGGAACGCAACAAAAAACAGTAATTGCTCAAGTGGCTAACGCTGTTTTTAGCAATTTCCCAATTATGGCTAGTTTTGTTGCACTCGTTACTGCGTTGATTTTGGTGTTAGCAGCAAATACTGCATTTAATGGCTTCCCAGTCCTTAGTTCCATTCTTGCTCGTGATGGATTCTTGCCTCGTCAATTGCACACTCGTGGTGATCGTTTGGCTTACAGCAACGGAATCATTGCCCTTGCAGCGTTGGCAATGTTATTGGTTTATGCATATGACGCAGAAGTAACTTCGCTTATCCCGCTTTATACAGTTGGTGTTTTCGTCTCCTTCACAGTGAGTCAATTGGGCATGATGCGACACTGGACGCGAAATATTGCCAATGAACCGGACAAATCATTGCATGTTTCGATGAAGCGAAGTCGAGTTATTAATACTGTTGGCTTTGCCATGACTGGCACAGTATTAATCATTGTTCTAATAACTAAATTTGCGATCGGTGCATGGATCGCCTGCGTCGCAATGTCAGTAATTTACGCAACAATGCGATCGATTAAAAAGCACTATGACCGAGTTTCCGCTGAATTAAAGGTCGAAGACGATGAACCAGTTACTCTTCCTTCTCGGGTTCATGCAATTGTTCTTGTTTCAAAAATTCATAAACCAACTCTTCGAGCACTTGCTTACGCCCGTGCAACAAGACCCACAACACTTGAAGCAGTCACGGTTGCAGTTGATCAGGAAGAAACCGATTTATTCACCAATGAATGGAACAGACGAGAAATACCGGTCACTCTAACCGTGTTACATTCGCCTTATCGAGAAATCACACGTCCGATTCTCGACTACGTCCGTTCAATTGCTCGTAAGAGTTCACGTGATCTGATCACTGTTTACATTCCTGAATACGTAGTTGGTCGCTGGTGGGAACAATTACTTCATAACCAAAGTGCTCTTCGCTTAAAAGGCAGGCTGTTATTCACTCCAGGTGTAATGGTTGTTTCAGTTCCATGGCAGCTTGAATCAAGCGAACTCGTGGATTTAGACAACCACGAAAATCCTCCTGGTTATGTTCGTCGCGGCGAACCAAGGTCAAATAGTTAATTCCAATGTCTGAAAAATCCGACCAGGTTCATCTTGGTGACTTAATAACTCTGCGCATCGACAAAGTTGCCAATGGGGGATTTTGTGTTGGACGACATAACGGTCAAGCAGTTTTTGTTAGAAATAGTTTGCCTGGAGAGCTGGTTACAGCTGAAGTAACGGAAATTAATAAACGTTACTTGCGCGCAACCGCAACTCAAGTAATCGAATCAAGTGATAACAGAGTTGAGCCGCCATGTGGTTACGCAAGTGCTTGTGGGGGCTGTGACTGGCAACATGCAAACCTTGCCTACCAAAGAGATTTAAAGAGCGCGGTTGTAATTGAACAGTTAATGCATCTTGGTGATGTACAAACGGTTAATGGTAAACCTGTAGGTGAATTTAAAGTAAGTGCCCTTAGCCATAATGAAACTGGTCTTCGCTGGCGCACACGTAATCGCTTTGCCAACATTGCTAACTATTCGATTGGAATGCGTTTTCCAAGGTCGCATTCCGTAATCGAAATCGATGACTGCCTAATTGCAGCTGAAGGCTCAGTTGAACTAGCGCAGTCAGCATTGAAATTAGGTTCGGCTGAAATTGCTACAGCCCAGAGCTCAACTGGACAACTAGTTCTAGTTGATCAAAATGGTGGCCCTTGGCTAGATGAAGTTGTTGAAGACAGATCATGGCGAATACATGCTGGATCATTCTGGCAAGTTCATAAAGATGCACCAACTGCCTTTGTCACAACTGTTCGTAAACTTGCTGGACTAAAGACTGGTGATCGATTACTTGATCTTTATTCCGGTGCTGGGTTGTTTGCGGCTTGTTTATCTAAAGATGTTGGCGATAAAGGTGTGGTAGTCGCAGTTGAAAGTTCAATCGATGCAGTGCGCGACGCAAGAAGATCATGTAGTGACTTAGCTAATTTGGACTTAATTACATCAGATGTTTCTAAGTGGCTAACAGTTAATGATGAAGATTTTGATGTTGTAATCCTTGATCCACCTCGAACTGGCGCTGGGGCAGAGGTGAGCGAGAAGATTGCAAAAATCGCGAAACGAAAAATTGTTTATGTAGCCTGTGATCCATCAGCACTTGGCCGGGACACTGGTTACCTGGCTGGCCATGGCTGGCAGATTGAAGAGCTTGTTGGCTATGATGCATTCCCACAGACATCGCATGTGGAATGTATTGCTACCTTTGTCAAAAAATAGTAGGCCAATTAGAAATCGCTATTACTAATAAAGTATCTTGATATCAAGGTATTTTTAGGAGCGCGATGAGCAGTCTCAATTCGTTTAACGCAAAATCATCATTTAAATCTGGTTCGACTGAAGTTGAGATTTTTAGACTTGATGCGCTTAAAGGAACTGAAAAACTGCCTTATACCCACAAAGTTTTGTTAGAAAATTTACTTCGCACCGAAGATGGTGCAAATGTAACCGCCAAACAAATCGAAGCACTTGCTAACTGGGATGCCAGCGCTGAGCCAACTGATGAAATCCAATTCACGCCAGCTCGCGTGATCATGCAAGATTTCACTGGTGTTCCTTGCATCGTTGACCTAGCAACAATGCGCGAAGCATTTACATCTCTTGGTGGCGATCCAAAGCGAATTAATCCACTAGCTCCTGCTGAACTAGTAATCGACCACTCGGTTATTGCTGATTTCTTCGGCCGTGAAGATGCCGCTGAGGCAAACGTTGAACTTGAATACCAGCGAAATGGCGAGCGGTACCAATTCTTACGTTGGGGACAAGATGCATTCACTGATTTCAAAGTTGTGCCACCAGGCACAGGCATCGTGCATCAGGTAAACATTGAAGCTTTAGCGCGCGTTGTAATGGTTCGAAATGGTCAGGCTTACCCAGACACTTGTGTTGGTACTGATTCACACACAACCATGGTTAATGGCCTAGGTGTTCTTGGCTGGGGTGTTGGCGGTATCGAGGCAGAAGCAGCCATGCTTGGTCAACCTGTATCGATGCTGATTCCACGTGTAGTTGGTTTCAAACTGCATGGCTCAATGCCTGCTGGTACCACTGCAACCGACTTAGTTCTAACGATTACAGCAATGCTTCGAAAGCACGGAGTCGTTGGAAAGTTCGTTGAATTTTATGGTGAGGGCGTTAGCGCTGTTTCACTTG
>JBEGOT010000082.1:0-25169 GCA_041181865.1 Actinomycetota bacterium
GTTTCGAACGCGAAGATCGTCCGCGTCGTGACGAACGCCCACGCAGGGAAGAACGTTCAACTCGTGAAGATCGTCCACGCCGCGACAACGCACCAAAGCGCACCGAGCGTTTATCTGGACGTGAACGAATTGAGCCAAAGCGTCCGGTTAGAGCAGAACGCACCGAGCGAACAGAACGTCCTGCTCGCGCTGAACGTTCACCCCGCATTGAAAAACCAAAACGCGAAGTTGCTTACGAAAAATTAGAACCAGTTGATTTACCAGCATGGTCAGAACTTGGTGTTGACGAAAACTTACTTCCAATTTTGAATCGTGCAGGAATTGTTGAACCGTTTCCAATTCAAGTTAAGACTTTGCCAGATGCCATTTCTGGTCGAGATGTATTAGGCCGTGGCCAAACTGGTTCTGGAAAAACTTTAGCTTTTGGTTTAGCTATGTTAACTAAACTTGCACATCGCAAAGCAACTGCGCATCATCCTCTTGGTTTAGTTCTTGTGCCAACACGTGAACTTGCAATGCAGGTAACCGATGCCCTTAAACCACTTGCTCAGGGTGTTGATTTAGATATTCGATTAATCGCAGGTGGCATGCCTTATGCAAAACAAATCGATGCACTTCGTCGAAGTGTTCCAATTCTTGTTGCAACACCTGGTCGCTTAAATGACTTAATTGAACAAGGACATGTGAAATTAGATAAAACTGAAATCACAATTCTTGACGAAGCTGATCAGATGTGCGACATGGGCTTCTTCCCGCAAATTGTAGAAATTCTTGATTACACAAAACCAAAAACACAACGTTTGTTATTCAGTGCAACCCTTGATCGCGACGTGGACAAGATTGTTAAGAAATACCTAAACAATCCAGTTGAGCATGCAACTGATACTTCAAAAGCATCTGTTAAAACAATGGATCACTACTTATTCACTGTCTATCGTGAAGATAAAGATGAAATTCTTGCTGAAATTGGTTCACGTGAAGGAAAAACTATTTTCTTTGCCCGCACTCAACTAGGTGTTGAGCGCATTGCTAAAGATTTAGCTCGTAAAGGTGTTGCTGCTGGCGCATTACATGGCGGCAAAACTCAAGGAGCCAGAACTAGAACGCTTGCTCAATTCAAAGAAGGCGTTACCGATGTTTTGGTGGCAACCGACGTTGCTGCTCGCGGTATTCACGTCGATGGCGTTGATTTAGTTGTGCACGTTGATGCACCAACTGATCCAAAAGATTATTTGCACCGTGCTGGCCGAACAGCGCGCGCTGGTGAATCTGGCGCAGTTGTAACGCTTGTTGGTCCGCGCCAACAACGTGGTGTCGAACAAATGATGCAGCGCGCTGGTGTTGAAGCAAAAGTTGTTCGGGTAACACCAATGGCAAAAGAATTAATCAAAATAACTGGATCAGCTAGACCAAGTGGAATTCCATGGCAAGAACCAGAATTACCAAGATCGTCTCGAAGCAAACCTGGCGGCCGTGGTGGTTCCCGCGCAGGATCACGTGGTGGTTCCCGCGGCAGTTCTGGTGGGCAAGGAAAGCCAAAAGGTCGACCTAGGGCATAACCCTAGGTTTGGTTAAAAATACCTATTTATATAGGCATGCAAATTAAAAAAATTTCCCTATTTTCGTGTGCCTCTCTATTCTTATAGAACTGAAAGTTAAGTTCGGTTCCCCTCGAGCAAGGAATATGCAATGAGCGAAAAAGGCCTAGGTCGCTTCTTCAAAGGTGTCGATATTGATTCGCTACCAGCTGGCGATCCAAAACGTGATGCTGCTTACCAGGAAGTAATCGCTCAACTAAACGGCCGCATTGCTGAACTTGAAGGCGCAGTTGGCCGTCCTTCATTCATTGACATGGATGATGATGCTCTAACTCAAATTGCAGCAGAAGATGCTGCTGTAATCATCCGCGCTGCTCGCACCCGTGCTACCAAACTTGTTGAACAAGCTTCTGAAACACTACAAAAAGCTGAATCAGATCGCGAACAAATCCGTGCAAGTGCTGAACTTGATGCTCGAAGTATTCGCGAAGCTGCTAACACAGATGCTCGCAAACTACGTGCAGAAGCAACTTCAACTCTTGAAACAGCTCGCGCTCAGGCTGAACAACTACTTGCTGCCTCACAAGATGATGCAGATGAACAATTAAAAGTTACCCAAAGCACCATCGCTAAGTTACTTGATGATGCAACCCGTCAGGCAGATGACGTAATTAAGAGTGCTAATAACCTTCGTGCACGCACCGAAAAAGAAGTTGCAGTGCTGCGCGCAGAAGCCGAAAAGCAAGTTGATGATCAAATCCTTGCTTCACAAAACGAAATTAATAAAAACCTTGCGAATGCAAACGCTGAAGCAAAGCGTTTAATCACTGAAGCAACTGGGGCCTCACAGGCAATGGTTGAAAAGACCAGTAGTGACACTCGTGCAACACTTTCTGAAACTCAGAGTCGTATCGACAACATGCTTCGTGAAGCTCAGCAACGTGCAGATTCATTGGTTGCCGAAGGTCAAGCTAAGTACCGCGAATCTGAAAAAGATGCAAACAATGTTCGCAATGAAATCATGGCAAACGCTAAAGCTAAGTCAGATGAAATTAAGCGCACTGCATTGCTATACCGCGATCACATCATGGCTTCTATTGAAAATGAGCGTAAAGCTATATCTGATCTAAATACTCAAGTTGGCAAACTTCGCACCGGTTGGCTCCACACTCAGACTGCAATCGCTGGTCTGTTAACTGATGTCGGCAACGAATTTGGAAAGCTAGAAAACTCAGTTGCTGATTCGACTCAGAAGATTGCCAGCAAGCGTGAAGATGTAACTGTAGCGTTAACTGAAATGACTGCAAAAATTAGCGAAGAATCTGCTGGCAACTAGTTTTTTAAATGGGTTCCTTAACCACATCTGAAAAACAACGCACTTTATTAATTGGCTTTTTAGCCGGAGTTCTTGCTGGTCTATTTGGCGTAGGCGGCGGATTCCTAATGGTTCCGCTTTATCTTGCTTGGTTAAAGATCGATCAGAAAAAAGCGCATGCAACTTCACTTGGCGCGATAGTTCCAATCGCAATTTCTGGAGCCATCGGCTACGCCTCAACTGGAGATGTTGATTGGAAGTCAGCCACTATTCTTTTAGCTGGTTCATTTTTTGGCGCAATGTATGGGGCGAAGTTATTACACAGTATTTCTTTGCCGAAACTGCAATTAGTTTTCGGCACATTATTAATACTGTCCGCGGTAAGACTTCTTTGGTCAGCCCAACCAACCCAGTTACTTGAAGGAACTGCTGCAAACATACTTTTAGTTTTAGTTGGTTTATTTGCTGGAACTATGTCTGGGCTTTTAGGCATTGGCGGAGGCATCATCATGGTGCCGGCGATGATCATTGCAGCTGGCTTAACTGCGGTTGAAGCAAGAGGTACTAGCCTTGCGGTGATTGTTGGTTCAGGTATTTCTGGAACTTACGCACATTACAAACGCGGAAACATTCTTTTTCCAATTGCAATACTCAGTGGGCTTGCTGGAATTCCTGCCACTTACATTGGCATCTATCTAAGCCATAATTTGCCTGAACGTATTTCGGTTGCAATCTTTGCCGCGATTCTAATTACCATCGCAATTCAGCAATTTAAGAAGTCATTTAAAAACAAGTAATCTGGTTGACGGTATCGTGTCCGAGCGGCCGAAGGTGCAACTCTCGAAAAGTTGTGTGCGTGTTAAGCGCACCGTGGGTTCAAATCCCACCGATACCGCTCTAACGCTTTGATTTAAAAAAATCTGTGAGAATTTGTGCTGCTTCATTAGCAAGCACTCCAGAAATAACTTCTGGGCGATGTGGTAAACGTGAATCGCGCACTACATCCCAAAGTGATCCAACTGCGCCAGCTTTTTCATCAAATGCGCCAAAAACAACGCGAGCGATTCTTGATTGGACAATTGCCCCAGCACACATCGTGCATGGCTCAAGCGAGACAACTAATGTGCAGTCGTCTAATCGCCAAGAGCCAAGATTTTTAGCGGCATCATTTAGTGCATTAACTTCAGCGTGACCTATTGGATAATTTGTAACCTCACGAGTATTAAATCCGCGGCCAATTATGTTTCCACTGGCATCAATAACAACTGCGCCTACTGGAACATCATCAGCTTCTTGAGCGTTCATTGCTAATGCAAATGCTTCGCGCATTGCTGATTCATACTTTGTGGTTTCCACGTGTTTATTGTGGCACGGTTAACCCTTGCCAATTTGGCATGCGCATTGACAACTTGCTAGGCTGACCGTTAGGTCAAGAGTGATAGTGATAAGTCCCGGCTAACTATCCGACAACCCTTCACAACCGCGATGGGGTGCCCCCGAGGAACAGACCAGGCCAAACAAATTGGCAAGCGCGGGTCCACAAAAGGGCCCAACATGGGTGATCAACCGTTTACTCATGCCACCTTGAAAGTAATAGGAGAAAAGCGTGACCAACGCTAACTTTCGACGTATCCGAAATGCTGTTGCAGCCGTTGCTGTAACAACATTAATTGCAGCATGTTCACCTAAGAGTGACAGTGCAAGCACAACTGCAGAAGCAACAACTGCTGCTGCATGTTCTGCTGATTCACTACAAACGCTAACCACCGGCAAGTTAACAATTGCTACCGGTGAACCTGCTTACTACCCATGGGTAATCGATGACAAGCCTGAATCAGGCCAAGGATTCGAAGCTGCAGTTGCTTACGCAGTGGCCGAACAACTTGGTTTTGCTAAGGAAGATGTTGTCTGGGTTCGCACCACATTTGATGGCGCAATCACACCAGGAGCGAAGACATTCGACTTCAACTTGCAACAGTTCTCAATCACTGACGAACGCAAGCAAGCAGTAGATTTCTCAAGTGCTTACTACAGCGCGCCACAAGCAATCGTTTCTTTCAAAGGAAGCAAGATCGAAGGCAAGACTGCGATCGCTGATCTAAAGGGTGCAAAGCTTGGTGCTGCAGTTGGCACAACATCACTTGATGCAGTTAAAGATCAAATCGGTGTTGAACCACAGGTATTCAACGACAACGCTGCTGCAGTTGCTGCACTTAAGAACGGTCAGATCGATGGCTTAGTAGTGGATCTTCCAACTGCTTTCTACCTATCTGCTGTTGAAGTTGAAAACGGTCTAATTGTTGGCCAACTTCCATCAACTGGAACTGGCGACTCATTTGGTCTTCTACTTGCTAAAGACAGCCCAATCACAAGCTGTGTTTCTGGAGCAGTTGACGCACTTAAGGCAGATGGCAGCCTAGACAGTATTGCTGCTACTTGGCTTGGTACAGATGCAGGCGCACCTGTTCTTAAGTAGTGCTAACTTTTTAACACTATGACTAACGACAGCCCGGCTCGAAGCAATTCGAGTCGGGTTTTGTCGTGGTCACCAAGTGAGCGCGAACAGGCTCGTCAAAAAACTCGTCAGAAAATTGCTCGCAAGAAAATTGGCGTAGCAACTGCATCATCAATAGTTGTTCTTGGCACATTAGTAATTGGATTAATTAGTTCTCCTGGCTGGCAAGTAGTTAAAGAAACTTTCTTTGATTGGGCCTATGGCAGAGAAATACTTCACCTTGTTGCAAAAGGTTTAATTACCAACATCACGTTAACCATCGTTGCTTCAATCGCGATTGGCATTATTGCCCTTGGTTTAGCACTTGCTAGAACATCAAGGTCAGCAGCATTAACTCCCTTTAGGTTGCTAGCAACTGCATACGTTGATATTTTCCGTGGCATTCCGTTACTGCTGGTTATTTTGCTTGTTGGCTTTGGTGTTCCAGCGCTTCGCTTAACTGGCGTTACTAACAGCGTGATTGTGCTTGGCACCGTCGCAGTTGTAATAACTTATTCGGCATACGTTGCTGAAGTAATTCGAAGCGGGATTCTTTCAATTCACCCAAGTCAACGAGCTGCAGCAAGATCCCTTGGCTTATCGCAAACCCAAACAATGCGTTATGTGGTTTTGCCACAAGCTTTCAAGCGGGTGGTGCCACCGCTATTAAATGATTTAGTTGCACTTCTTAAAGACACGGGCTTGGTATCTATTCTTGGCGTCACAGATGCTGTGCGCGCAGCACAAATTCAAGGTTCAAGAACTTTTAACTACACACCATATGTAATTGCGGCAATTTTGTTTTTATTCATCACAATTCCTTTAACCCGCTATACCGATCGAGTGCTGAAGCGATCCATTGAAAAGCAGAATGCGCAAGGCAGCGCATGAACGTTTTAGAGGTTACAAACTTACGCAAATGCTTTGGTAATGAAGTTGTTCTAAATGACTTGAATTTAACTGTGCCTGAGCACACCGCAACGGTATTAATTGGCGCATCAGGATCAGGTAAATCTACATTGCTTCGGTGTATTAATCTGCTAGAGCAAATTGATGACGGTGAAATACGTGTGGATGGAATAGAAATTTCTGATCCACAAATAAACGAAGATGAAGTTCGCCGAAAACTTGGAATGGTTTTCCAGTCATTTAATTTATTTCCACACATGACTGTTCTTGAGAACATCACTCTTGCGCCGATTAAAGTTCACCAAATTTCAAAAGATGAAGCAATAGCCCAAGCAGAAAAACTTTTATCCAGATTTGACCTTCTTGATAAAGCACATCAGTACCCAGATCGCTTAAGTGGTGGTCAACAACAACGGGTTGCCATTATTCGCTCGATTGCAAATAAGCCAAGACTTCTTTTATTAGATGAAGTAACTTCAGCCCTTGATCCAGTTTTGGTCAATGAAGTATTGGCGATTGTTCGTGATTTAAAACAAGATGGCATGACCATGGTTCTGGCAACCCATGAAATGGGATTTGCCACTCAAGTGGCCGATGAAGTTTGTTTCTTAAAGGATGGATTAATTCTGGAACGTGGAACGCCAAGCCAAGTTCTGGAAAATCCACAGCTACCTGAAACCAAAGATTTCCTAAAGCGCGTTCACGAAGCAGGACGTCTTTAAAACCCGCTATTTATGGGGCTAATTGTTGTCCACATTGTGGGCTTTTCACCTACAAGTGAACCGGTTCGCACATATCGGCTAGTCGGGGTAACTTAATAATTCAACCACCTGAAGGGGTGTTCTTCCTTAAACATGGGCATCAAGCAGTTATTCCGTTCACCTTTGCTTTGGATTGCATTAGCCATCACTGCTTTATTAGTAGGTACTAATTCACTAAACACAAGTGGCGCTGCCAAAGAAGTTGATACCTGGAAAGTTATTAGCGACATTCAACAAGGTCGCGCAAAATCCGTGACTTTAGTTGATGGCGATCAATTGATTAAAGTCACTCTTACTGATGACACCAAAGAAGTTGCTGACTTTATAACTGGTCAAGCACCATCACTTATTGCACTATTAGACGCACAAAAAGCTGCTGGAAATATTCCAGATGGGTATGACGTAGTTGTCCCCAAGCAGTCATTCCTTGGCAGCTTGTTTATGTCAGTTTTCCCGGTCATTTTGATTATGGGACTTTTCCTATTCATGATGAGCCAGATGCAAGGTGGCGGACGCATCATGTCATTTGGTAAATCGCGTGCGAAATTAATTACCAAAGATATGCCACAAACTACTTTTGCTGATGTTGCTGGTGCTGACGAAGCAAAAGAAGAACTTGTTGAAATCAAAGAATTCTTGCAAGAGCCAGCTAAGTTTCAAGCACTTGGTGCAAAGATTCCAAAAGGTGTTTTACTTTATGGCCCTCCAGGAACTGGTAAAACTTTATTAGCTCGCGCGGTTGCCGGTGAGGCTGGCGTTCCATTCTTTTCGATCTCAGGTTCTGATTTCGTTGAAATGTTTGTCGGTGTTGGCGCAAGCCGCGTTCGCGATCTGTTCGAACAAGCAAAAACAAATGCGCCTTCGATTATTTTTATAGACGAAATCGATGCAGTGGGTCGTCACCGTGGCGCTGGTATGGGTGGCGGACATGATGAACGCGAACAAACTCTTAACCAAATGTTGGTTGAGATGGATGGTTTCGATGCAAACACTGGCGTAATTTTGATCGCTGCAACAAACCGACCTGACATTCTTGATCCTGCACTTCTTCGTCCAGGACGTTTCGACAGGCAAGTTGCTGTTGAAACACCAGGGCTAAACGGACGCTTTGACATTCTTCAAGTTCACGCAAAAGGTAAGCCGATCGCTGAAGATGTTGATCTAATGGCAGTTGCTCGTCGCACGCCTGGTTTCACTGGTGCTGATCTTGCAAACGTTCTTAATGAAGCTGCAATTTTGACTGCACGCAGTGATGGCAAATTAATTACCGACGACATCTTGGATGAGGCAATTGATCGTGTGATTGCCGGTCCGCAAAAGCGCAGCCGTCCGATGAGTGAACAAGAGCGTTTAATTACTGCCTACCATGAAGGCGGTCACGCATTAGTTGCTGCAGCTCTTCCTAATACTGATCCAGTTCATAAGGTGACAATTCTTCCTCGTGGCCGGGCACTTGGTTACACCATGGTTTTACCAGAATCAGAAAAGTATTCAACAACTCGTTCACAGATGCTTGACCAACTTGCTTACATGCTAGGTGGTCGCGCAGCTGAAGAAATGATCTTCCACGATCCAACAACTGGTGCCAGCAACGACATTGAAAAAGCAACTGCTGTTGCGCGCAAAATGGTTATGGAATATGGCATGACTGAACGTCTTGGCGCGATTAAGTATGGCCAAGTAAATGGCGAACCTTTTATGGGTCGCGACATGGGTCACCAGCGTGATTACTCTGAAGAAATCGCAGCTGCAATCGATGAAGAAGTACGTTCATTTATTGAAATTGC
Source organism: Actinomycetota bacterium (assembly GCA_041181865.1). Lineage (GTDB taxonomy): Bacteria > Actinomycetota > Actinomycetes > S36-B12 > UBA5976 > UBA5976. The sequence continues at coordinate 8,805 of JBEGOT010000082.1, forward strand.
ACATCATGAAGCTTATGAAATTTTGGTTGCTAACCGAAAAGTTCTTGATGCACTTGTGGTTGAACTTCTTGAAAAAGAAACGCTAGATCGCGATGAAGTTGCCCGTATTTTTGAACCTCTTAAGCGACGTCCAGAACGTCCAGCCTGGACCGGTTCAGCTCGTCGCAAGCCAAGTCGTAAACCACCAGTAGATGTTCCACCTCGGGCAAGTGAATCCGAGACGAGCAAAGCGTGACCATCGATCCAATCGAAAATTTAAGTGAACCACCGGCGGTTGGGCCATTTGATCAAAAGCGAATTGAAAATGCGATTCGTGAACTTTTAATTGGCATGGGTGAAAACCCAGACCGTGAAGGTTTACAAAAAACTCCAGAACGTGTGGCGAAAGCTTACGCAGAAATTTTTGGTGGCCTTCATAAAACTGCCCAAGATGTCCTGACCACAACATTTTCTTTGGGCCATGATGAATTAATCGTTGTTAAAGACATCCCGCTTTACAGCACTTGTGAACATCACCTACTTCCATTCCATGGTGTTGGCCATGTTGGTTACATTCCAAGTGAAGCGGGGAAAATTACCGGACTATCTAAAATTGCTCGCTTAGTTGATCTATTCGCTCGCCGCCCTCAAGTTCAAGAACGTTTAACAACACAGGTTGCAGATGCAATGGTAAATATTCTTGATGCCCGAGGTGTGATCGTGGTTATTGAATGTGAACACTTGTGTATGTCGATGCGCGGTATTCGCAAACCTGGCGCGACCACAATAACTTCTGCAGTTCGTGGGCAATTACGTGATGCAACAACTCGCGCCGAAGCTATGGCTTTAATTAACGGTAAGTAAATGCTTATACCAAGCGGGTTACCCAAAAAGTTAGCTGAACTAAATCGCACACTGGTCATGGGTGTATTAAACGTAACCCCTGACTCGTTTAGCGATGGTGGAAAATTTGCAACAACTCAAACAGCCATTGAACACGGCAAACAAATGTTTGCTGATGGCGCTGACATCGTTGATATTGGTGGCGAATCAACTAGGCCTGGCGCCGATCGCATTTCTGTTCAAGAAGAACTTGATCGTGTAGTTCCAGTTATCGCTGAACTAACTAAGTTAGAAATTCCAGTAAGTGTCGACACAATGCGTGCTGAAGTTGCAGCGCAAGCTGTTAAAGCGGGTGCGTGCATTATTAATGACGTCAGCGGTGGCAAAGCAGATCCTGAGATGTTTGCATTCTTAAACACAAATGATTTGCCTTACGTCATGATGCACTGGCGTGGACATTCAACCGAAATGATGAACTTAACAAACTATGACGATGTAGTTCTTGATGTTTGTGATGAACTGCAAAGCCAAGTTAATGCCGCTGTTTCAGCAGGAGTTGAACTATCCCGCATAGTTCTTGACCCAGGAATTGGTTTTGCAAAAACAGTCGATCAAAATTGGCCTTTATTTGCCGGGCTAGATGAATTAGAAAACCTTGGTTTGCCACTTTTAATCGGTGCCAGTCGAAAGAAATTTCTAGGCGAATTACTTGCAAAGGATGGCATAGCTCGCGATGTTGAAGGTCGAGAAGCCGCCACTACAGCAATCACCGCACTTATGGCAGCTCAGCAAGTTTGGGCAGTTCGAGTCCATGATGCTAAGTCATCAAGTGATGCCGTGAAAGTAGTCAGTCGAATAATGCAGGAGTTATCAAATGGCTGAGTATCAAATTGAATTAACTGAAGTTACCGGCTTTGGATATCACGGAATACTTGAAAGTGAAAGAGCTAATGGTCAAGAATTTAATGTTGATGCCAAGTTAGTTGTTCAAAGTCCTTCGGTTAATGATGACATTGCAAATACGGTTAATTACGCCGAAGTTGCTCAAGTTATTTACGATCACATAACAGGTAAACCTTTTGACTTGATTGAAACCCTTGCTGACAAAATCGCAGATTACTTAATTGAATTAAAACTAGTAAAAGCAGTTGAAGTGACTGTAAATAAACCTCAAGCACCAATCGAAGTGCCGTTTGGGAATGTTTCAGTAACAGTGGTCCGTAACAAATAATGCCGAAAGCTTACCTTTCAATAGGGTCAAATCTTGGCGACAGATTTGAGTACCTGCAGAATGCAGTTTTAGGAATTTGTAATAACTCACAGATATCAAAAGTTAGAGTGTCCTCTATTTATGAAACAATTCCAGTTGGCGGACCACAACAAGATGATTTTTTAAATGCTGTGGTTGAAATCGAAACGCAGTTATCTCCAGAAGAACTTTTAGATTTTGCTCAGAAATTAGAAAATAGAGCCAATCGTGTCCGCACTGAACATTGGGGTCCGCGCACACTTGATGTGGACATTTTGGGTTATGAGAATGAGGTTTCCGGCAATCCTGAATTAACTCTGCCCCATCCACGAATTAGTGAACGTGCTTTTGTTGTTATCCCTTGGTTTGAGATTGCACCCAATGCTCTAGTTTCTGGCTTAGGTAAGTTGGCAGAATTACATGAACGAATTGATCGCTCTGGTGTGCAGTTAAATAGGGATATGAAGTTGCAGGTGACTAAATAGTGTTATCGCCAACAAAAATTATTTATTTGGTTTATTTAGCTTTAATTTCAGCTGGAGTTGGCTGGATTGTGGCAACTATGTGGCCACCAATTTTTAGTCAGGCATTTGCAACCCCTTGGTTAACGGCCATAACTATGTGGCTGATCGCAGCTACTTTATTTATTTGGACATTTCTTGCCCGCAAGAAAATAAATCCTGAAAAAGGAAAACCAAGGCTTGATCCACTGCTTGCCGCCAGAAGTGCAGCGCTGGCAATGTCAGCATCTAGAGTTGGCGCACTCGCATTAGGTTTTTATTTCGGAATTTTTATCGACAATCTAGTTTTTTCAGATTCACCTGCGGCAAAAGAACGTGCATTAATTTCGGGATTAACTGCAGTAGCAAGCTTAGTTACCGCAATTATTGGTTTATGGCTTGAACATATTTGCCGAATACCAAAACCACCAGCAGAACCAAATGCCGTTCCTTCCGTTAGTTAACTACTACTAGTCTTAACGCATGACCACTGTTGCATTGCTTCAAGTAAGCACTGATGATTCTGAATCAGTTGAGAAACGGATCCAACGCGTCACTGAATTAACTAAAACTTGGGCTAGCAAAGCTGATTTTTTAGTACTTCCAGAACTTTGGCACGTTGGGGCATTTAGCTCAGAACTTTTTGATGAGTATGCACTTCCAGCACAAAACGAATTAGTAACTGCATTTTGTGAAATTGCCAGAGAAAATAAATGCTGGATTCATTTTGGATCATTTATTGAACGTCACGAAAAAGGTATTTCAAATACTGCAGTAGTTATTAACAATTTAGGTGAAGTTGTTAGTCAGTACCGCAAAATACATTTATTTGGTTTTGATCAAGGTGAAGCAATCATGCTTAGCCGTGGTGACAAACCGGAAGTTATTAGTTCAACACCACTTGGCGTTACCGGGATTGCTACCTGTTATGACTTACGTTTTCCTGAGCTATTTCGCTTGCAAGTAGATCAAGGTGCCCAATCAATTGTTATTTGCTCTGGTTGGCCTACCCCTCGCATAGAACATTGGCGAGTACTAAACACCGCTCGAGCAATTGAAAATCAAGCTTGGGTTATTGCCTGTAATCAGGTTGGTCAAAATAATGAATATCAACTAGGTGGAAACTCAATGGTGATAAGTCCAACTGGTGAAGTCATCGGGCAACTTGGAATTGCTGAAGACGTTTTAGCTGTCGATATTGATCTTGATTTAGTTAATAGTTGGCGGGATAAATTCCCAGTACTTAAAGACCGCGTACTTTAATTTTCATTATCTCGAGCATTTAGTTTTGCTAAACGTTCGTTGTAATCCTTTAGATTTTTATCACCATCACGCTGAGCTGCTCGGTCTAAACGATTTGCTGTTCGCTCATCACTTCTGGCCCACTGCACTGCAACCAAGATTGCCAACATCAATGTAGGGATTTCACCAATCGCCCAGGCAATTCCGCCACCAATGTAATTTTCTTTAAGTAAGTCAAAAATCCATGGTGGCTGAACTTGGGAATACCAACTTTCACCCACTGGAGTCCTTGCTTGCATAATTGCCAGTGCAAAGAATGTGTGTAGTCCCAGGGCAACTAGCACCATCATTAACTTGCTCCAGTAAGGAATTTTGCGTGGAGCAGGATCAATACCAACTGTCATAAATGCAAATAAAAATCCAGAAAACAGAAAATGAATTTCCATGAAAACGTGGCCAGAGTGACTACGCATTAAATCACCAAATAGTGATGTGGAATAAAGGCCGTATAACCCGAAGGTAAAAATAATTAAAACACTTATTGGGTGAGTGATGAACTTTGCATACTTACTATCAAGCAAACTTAAAATCCAGTCTCTGGCATTTTTATTTTCATGATTTGCATTTGTTGGTAGTGCCCTTAGGGCAAGTGTTACCGGTGCACTTAGTACAAGAAATATCGGTGCAATCATGGATAAAACCATGTGCTGAATCATGTGAGCGCTAAATGAAATCATTGCGTATTTAGAAATGCCACTCGAACTTGTCCAGACCAATAAAACAATTCCAATTACAAATGAAATTGTTCTGCCAATTGGCCAATGAATTTGTGAACGTTTCAATTTACGTACGGCAGTTAAGTAGAGCGACAGTGCCACCATTGATCCGGTCAGCATTACCCATTCAGGATGCCATCCAAATAGATAATCACTTAAACCAGGCACCGGCGGAAATTCAAAACCGAGAATATCTTCAGCTGCACTTTGGAAAGCAATTCCTGATCTAGATAGGGCAGTGTTTTGAAGCGCAACACCGAAACCAATTGCCAAACTTAAAAATATAGTTTCAATACCAACAAATTTAATTGCTGAAATATTATTGCTGATTTGGTTTCTTATCTTGCCAACTATTAAAAGTGCAATTACAAAAAGAGAAACTTTGATCATTACAAGCCGACCGTAACCAGTAGTCCAGAAATCACTGAATGAATCAAGACGGGTGTAGGTAGCAGCTAAACCAGATGTAGCAAGCGCGATGACACACCACTTAGCCAGCCAGCCGAATTTAATGAAAATTTCTGACCCATTCTTTTTCAAGTAAGGAAACAGGGCAAGCAAGGTTCCAACCCAGATAGATACCGAAAGCCCATGAACTATGGATGAGGTTAGTGCAAGTGAATGATCGCCAAGTGAAGCTGAGTGACTATTTAGTAGTGGGGTTGCGATTGTAGCCCCCGACAAAATAATTAAAAAGAATAGAGAGTTATCTGACTTCACAAAAAGTGCCATTAAAGCAATTACTAATGCAATAACTGCGCTGATTACATAGCCTCGCGAAGAAGTTAAATCAAAAAGGTAAGTCGAAATTGTTGCTGGAGTAAGTGTTGTACCGAGGTCTAATCCAAGTACGTAAGCCATTTGGGCAATGGCAACAATCAACGAAACTACAACCAAAACATTTGCAAGTGATCCAATGTCATCTAATAATTTACGTAAATTATTTTTGCTAACAAAGAAAGTCAGCACTATTAATTTGCCAATAATTAGTAATGCTAAAAAACTAAAAATAAGTTTGGAAATTTGCAAAGTCCAGGTAATTAATGGACCTGAGTCAGGGATACCTTCTGCAACTGGCTTCCAGTTGCTACCACCAAGGATTAATCCAGTAACCAAACCTATAAGTGCTAACAAAAGCAATATAGGTTTGTGAAACTTAAGTGACACTTACTTACGTTTCTTTGTGACGTAAATTGTTCCGATAGTTGCACTTGCAACAAATGAAGCAAGCAAAATAATCCAAGAATTGGAGTTTTCTTGAGTTGCTTCTCTTGGCTCGATTCCGGTCTGAGCCATTGGTGAAGCAGATACCGCATCATCCACCGCAATGATGGTTCCATTAAAAGTAAAACCAAATTCGCCTGTTAGAACGTGTCCATCATCCGCTGCAGTACGCCAAGTAACTTTGTATTCCCCTGCAGCTAAATCTGCTGGGGAGGTAACTGAAATTGTGGATCCCTCAATAGTTACTGGACCAACTGGAATCTCTGTGCCATCAGCTTGGTTAAGCACGATTGCTGTTCCAGTTTCAAGAACAGGCTCTGAGAAAGTTAGCGAAATCTGCGCTGGGGCAATGTCGACTTCCGATCCGTCGGCTGGTGAAGTGCTAACTAAGTCAGCATGGGCACTAGCTGAAGTTGAAATAAGAATTGAACCAAATAACGCTAAAACAGCAGCCAAAATTAGGCGGATAAATCTCATAAGTCCATAGTAATCACAGACTTTTCTGCTCCCCAAAGGTCAAGAAAAGTATGCTCGGGTAGCATTTTCCTGTGTTGCTTTCAGACAAAGACATTAAAGCCGAAATCGGATCTGGCCGTGTTGGCATGGAACCATACGACAAAGCTATGGTTCAACCATCAAGTATTGATGTTCGCTTGGATCGCTTCTTTCGAGTATTTGAAAACCACCGCTACCCACACATTGATCCATCAACTGAACAACCAGAACTAACTCGTGAAGTTGCAACTGTTGGTGATGAACCATTCGTTCTTCACCCAGGCGAATTTGTTCTTGGTAGTACTTACGAAGTCGTAACCCTTCCAAATGACATCGCAGCTCGCCTTGAAGGTAAATCAAGCCTTGGTCGTCTAGGTCTATTAACCCACTCAACTGCAGGCTTTATCGATCCAGGTTTCTCAGGTCACGTAACACTTGAACTTGCAAACGTTGCAACGCTGCCAATCTTGCTTTACCCAGGTATGAAAATTGGCCAAGTTTGTTTCTTCAGAATGACTTCTGAATCAGAGCATCCTTATGGCTCAAGTGTTTATGGTTCTCGTTATCACGGACAACGTGGGCCAACACCAAGTCGTTCACACTTGAATTTTCACAAAACAAATATCAAGTAATTATTTTTGAACGCGCGATAGCAATAGCGTCGCAACATCAACAACTTCAGCTGGTGCTTCAACGCCTTGTTCTTGGCTACGAACAGTAACTGCATCGTTAAGCATTACTGAACAGAACGGACAAGCAACGGCAATCTTGCTTGCACCTGTTGCCAACGCTTCATCGCCTCGGTTTTGATTAATGCGAGTTCCGATATTTTCTTCAAGCCACATGCGACCGCCGCCAGCGCCACAACAGAAAGATATTTCTTTGTTGCGTTCCATTTCAACTAGATTCACGCCTGGAACATTTGTTAGTAGTTCACGTGGTGGCATGTAAATCTTGTTGTGACGACCTAGGTAACAAGGGTCGTGGTAAGTAACAGTTTCATCTTCAGCTGTCAGCATGGTTAGGCGTCCAGCACCAACTAATTCATTAAGAAGTTGTGTATGGTGCACAACTTCGTAGTTACCACCAAGTTGTGGGTATTCACGAGCAATTGTGTTCATGCAGTGAGGACAAGTAACAACGATTTTCTTTGCGCCAACTTCGTTAAGCACTTCAACGTTTTGCTGCGCTTGCATCTGGAATAAGAATTCATTTCCAGCACGGCGTGCAGGATCACCAGTACAGGTTTCACCTTCGCCTAGAACCATGAAGTTAATTCCAGCGGTATGAAGAAGTTCTGCTACAGCTTTGGTTGTGCGCTTTGCGCGATCATCATATGCACCAGCACAACCAACCCAGAATAGGTATTCAACATCGGCCGAAATCTTGTCTTCACCTTCCATACCAAATACTCGAACTGGAAATTGAACTTCTTCGATCCATGCAGTGCGACCATTTTGGTTCATACCCCATGGATTGCCCTTGGTTTCAAGATTCTTAAATAGACCACTTAGTTCAGCTGGGAACTGCGATTCGATTAGAACTTGATTGCGGCGCATGTCCATGAAGTGATCAATATGTTCGATATCTACTGGACATTGTTGAACACAAGCACCACAAGATGTGCAAGACCAAAGTGCGTCGTAATCAATTACGGCACCTTCATGGCTGCGATGGCCTTTATCGTCATAACCATCTGTAGCGTAAAACGGATCATCAATTCTTGAACCAACAAGTGGGCGGGCTGCTTCGGATTTAACTGCGTCACTTAATTTTTCTTGGGCTGCTGCATCTTGGCCAGCAAGAATGTAAGGAGCTTTAGCGAATAAATGATCGCGCAGATCCATCATCATAAGTTTTGGTGAAAGTGGTTTACCGGTATTCCAGGCAGGACATTGACTTTGGCAACGACCACACTCAGTACAACTTAGGAAATCTAAGTTACCTTTCCAGGTGAAGTCTTCAATTTTGCCTCGACCAAATGTTGCTTCATCAGCTGGATCTTCAAAGTTAAGTAATTCTTTACCAACATAAAGTGGAAGTAACTCACCTAATGCATCTGGGCGACGGCTAAATAAAACGTTAAGTGGAGCTGCGCCGATGTGTAAGTGCTTACTGTGAAGAGCCAGCACCATAAATCCAAGAATTACACCAATGTTTAGCCAAATACCAATAGTCTCTAGCCATTCATTTACTTCTAAACCAAGCGGTTGTAATAAGTTGCCAACAGCCTCAGAAGCAAATGCTCCACCATTCATGAATGGGAAATTATTTGTTCCCTTTTCAACAGCAACTGCATATTGAGCCCCGCGGTATAAAAATAATGTCCAGATCACATTGAAAATCATGAATAGTACTAACCAAGCAGCACCTGTGTGTGATCCGTAGAAACGACTATCACGACCATATTTTGCTGGTGATTTGAATACGCGAATAAGCGCAAACATTCCAATACCAACGACAACAAGTACGCCAAATAAATCTTCCAGGAAACCAACAAGTGGCAGGCGACCAATTACCGGAACTGCAAACTCAGGATTAAATAAAGCGCCAAATGCTTCAACAATTGTTAGACCAAGAACTATAAATCCCCAGAATGCAAAAACGTGGGCAATACCTGGAATAGTCCAAGCAAGTAATTTCTTTTGACCTAGTACTTCAGTTACTTCTGCGGCAACGCGTTTCTTGCGTTCGGCAGTTCGACCAACTGCTGGCTGACCACTTCTAACTAAAGAAATTAAAAACCAAAGGCGTTTTGCAGAAAAACCTAAAAGGACAATTGAAATTGCTAAGCCAACGCCTAAGCGAAGAGCCATTGAGTCGCCCATTATTACTCCGTCGTAATCACAAGTGGTATTTGCAGATTACCCTAATCAGTAAGGGAATTTAACGGTTGGCTGTGCGATATAAATCGCAAAAGCAACTCTTATTTATTGTGCAGATGTTGCATTGCCCAGGCATACATAGCAATCGCACCAGCAGCTGATGCATTCATTGATCTAGTTGAACCAAGTTGAGTAATTCCAAGTATTTGAGTGCAAGCAGCTAAGCCTTCTTCAGACATACCTGGGCCTTCTTGACCAAAATAAAGCACGCACGATTCAGGCAATTTTGCCTCTTCTAAGTTCTGGCAACCTGGCACATTATCAATACCGATAATCGGGACACTATTTTCAATAGACCAAGTCTTGAAGTCATCAACTGTTGGATGATGGAAAAGGTGCAGGTAACGGTCAGTCACCATTGCCCCGCGCCTATTCCAACCACGCTTACCAACAATGTGAACCCCTGCCACATTAAATGCATTTGAAGTTCTTACAATGGAGCCGATATTTAAATCATGTTGCCAGTTTTCAATCGCGATGTGCAACTTGCTTCGGGATTTATCTAGATCAGCAACGATTGATTCAACGGTCCAATATCGATATTTATCAACCACATTTCGGCGATCGCCAAACTCTAGTAATTCAGGATCGAAATGCTTTTCTGTTGGCCAAGGTTTTGGATGTGGACCAACGCCAACAACTGGATAAAACTCGCCAGGACCTAGGGCGTCACGATGAGAATCATCATCGTGATCAATTGGTTCGCTCAAGAAATTACCTTAAGAATTACTTAAGTACTTTGGCAATCGCAGCTGTGTGTTCGTTATTCGAACCACAGCAAGTTCCAATTGCCTTGATGCCAAGTGCTTTCATTTCACTTGCAAACTCGCCCATTTCAGAAGGCGTTCCAGTGTAAATAAATTCACCATCAACTAGTTGAGGTAAGCCTGCATTTGATTGCACAAATACATAAAAGCCACTTGGCGCAGCTTCAACTAAATCTTTTGCGATGATGCGCATTTCATCTGTGCCACGGCCGCAGTTAGCGCCAACGAGACGAACTCCCATTGCACCAATTTCTGTAATTGCTTGTGCTGGTTTAACACCCATCATGGTTCGAAGGTTGGTATCAAAACTTAAAGTGGCCACAACTGGCATGCCAGGTGCTACTTCGTGGGCAGCATCAACTGCAGCACGAACTTCTTCAAGATCACTCATTGTTTCAATCAAGATTGCATCTACTCCGCCAGCAACTAAACCTTTTATCTGCTCGGCAAAGATTTCTTTGGCGCTGTCATGGGTAAGTGTTCCCATTGGTTCCATTAGTTCACCACTTGGGCCGATGTCACCAAAGACAAATACGTCTTTGTAGTTATCGGCAACTTTGCGAGCAACTTCAGCGCCAGCTTTGTTTAATTCAAATACCCGATCTTCAAGATTGTGCATCACAAGACGCGGACGAGTCCCACCGAAAGTATTTGTTGTTAGCGCATTTGCGCCTGCTGCTGCATAACCATCAAGTACTGAAGCAACACGATCTGGATGTTCAACGTTCCATAGTTCAGGTGCGCCGCCATCTGTTAGACCTAGGTTTTGAAGCGCAGTACCCATGGCACCATCACCAACAAGGGAGTTACCGGCATCTAGCCATTCATAAAGGTTCGCCATGGTCTTTCCTAACTATTTAGTTGATCTAAAAATTCAGTTATTTTTTCTTGAGTAAATTCGTTTTCAAGTTTTGCGCTAATGCTTTCGGCAACTGTTGTTGGATCGCCATCGGCCTCACTCCAATCACTTCTGCGCCCACCAGCTAGATAAGCATCAGAATCTGATGCACCTCCGCGCCTTGCAGCGTCATCGATTGCTTCTTGAAGACGCTGGGCTAATTGAACTTTCACAGTTTCCTCACCAAGTTTGGATACCACCATCGAAGGCAAGTCTTGCCAGTAAGTAATTTGGTACTGCGTCATACGAAGATTTTACGGGTCTTTTATAAATACTGTCGCTGCTAAAGTCGTTACTTATGAGTGCCAAGAGAGTGTTGATCATCCATGGCTGGGGTAATGATCGCCCAGTTGGTCATTGGCATCGTCGGTTGGCAGCAAATCTTCGCCAGCAAGGTCATGTGGTTGCTTACCCACAGTTACCAAATACCCAATTCCCTGTTCTTTCCGACTGGCTTGCTGTTGTTACTCGGGAACTTGAATTATTGGCCGAAGTGAACCAAAACGAATTGGTTGTAGTTACCCATTCACTTGGTTGCCTAACCTGGATTAACTTGGCAATCCAGGGCAAAGAGCCAAGTGATGTCAGCCGAGTATTAATGGTTGCACCGCCAGATCCTGCTTTATGTGAAGAAGCTTCAACTTTCCAAGTTGAGCTGGCTGATCCAAAAGTTGGTCAGGCTGTCAGGGAAGCTGCGAAAGTCACCTTATTAATAGGTGGCGATATTGATCCGTGGTTACCAAAAGGACTTAAAGAAACTTTTGGAATGCCATTAGACATTCCAACGATTATTTTTCAAGGTGGTGGCCATATGTCACCAGATGACCAGCCAGCCTGGGGTCCATGGCAAGGCGTAATTGATTGGGTAAATGATCCGAAAGCGAGTTTGCTAACTCGCTAGTTAGTAATTTATGAAAAACAATATTTGGCAAGACTTTAAAGCACTTTGGGTGATTAAGCCATTTAGGCGCTTAATTATTGCTCGCGTAGTTTCCAATTTTGGGAACGGGTTACAACCTGTCGCATTAGCTTTTGGTGTTCTTGGATTACCCGGAGCAACAGCAAGTGACTTAAGTAAAGTTCAAGGCGCCTTATTTTTTCCACTAGTGCTATTTATGTTGGTTGGCGGCGTTGTTGCTGATCGATTCCCGCGCGCATTAATTGTTGGTGCATCCGACATTTTGTTGAGTATTTTTATCATTACTAGCGGAATTCTTTTCTTAACTGACCAACAGAGCGTAACTAAATTAATTTTTATTTCATTTGTCGCGGGAACTTTAAATGCTCTTTGGTGGCCGGCATTTATGGGCATTACCCCAGAAGTTGTCCCGGAAGAAAAGTTGCAGCAAGCAAATTCAGTAGTTAGCTTCGGGGCGAACTTCATGAACATTGTTGGTATTGTCGCTGGTGGTGCGATGGTTGCATTCTTGGGTTCAGGTTTAGCAATCTTGATTGATGGATTTACATTTTTAATTGCTGGGTTATTGGTTTTGCGATTAAAGAAATTTGGTAAACAGCGAGAATCAACTGAGCACTCACCATCTGTTTATGATGATTTAGTTCATGGCTGGCGCGAATTTTCTTCCAGGAAATGGGTAGTTATTGTCGTGCTGAGCTACACCATCATTGCGATGGGTATTGAATCTGTTTTTGCAGTTCTTGGTCCTTACAACGCAAAATTAAATCTTGATGGTCCAAGACCGTGGTCATGGGTGCTGGCATCTCTTTCCGTTGGTATGGCTGTTGGCGTATTAGTCGCAATGCGAGTTAGACCAAAACACCCACTAATCCTTGGCATGGGTGCGCAAGGCGCGATGGTGCTATTCATTGTGACGATGGGTTTAACAAACAATATTTGGATCATTATGTTTACTGCATTTTTATGCGGAATCGGTATGGATCTATTTATGATTCTTTGGCAGACCGCCTTGCAAACACACATTCCACGTGAATCGCTCTCGCGCGTTAGTTCTTACGACGCTTTTGGATCACTAGCTTTAGCGCCACTGGGGCTGGTTTTAGCCGGACCGGCTGCTGAGCGTTTCGGGGTAAGCCAGACTCTGGTGACATTAGGAATAGTCATTGGCATAACGGTTTTGGCAGTTCTGGCTTTCCCAAGTGTGCGAAAACTAGAGGCTAAAGAGCCTGAAAAAACTGCTTAACCTGGGCGTTTTTGCCTAAAATTGTGACAACCTACGGTTGCGTAGGTTACGCTAGCGTAGGTTACGACGAAATAAACCCTTAGTTAGCTGGAGCAGTTATGAATCAACTGGGCTTACCCCCGATTATTCAAGGTGGCATGGGCGCTGCTGTTTCTTCATGGCAACTTGCTTATGCAGTTTCCAGCGAAGGTCAACTAGGTGTTGTTTCTGGCACTGCACTAGAAACTGTCGTAGCTCGCAGATTGCAAGATGGCGATCAAGGCGGACATATGCGCCGTGCACTTGCTGCTTTTCCTTACCAAGATGTGGCCAAGCACATTCTGGATACTTTTTATTTACCAGATGGTCGACATGGTCAGCCTTATCGTCCAATGCGACGCATCACCATCAAACCACACACTGAACATGATCAACTTTCAGTTGCCGCAAACTTCGTTGAAGTTTGGTTAGCCAAGCAATCAGGCAAAGGCAAAGTTGGAATTAACTTTTTAGAAAAACTACAAACCGCAACTCCGGCAGCACTTTATGGCGCGATGCTTGCTGGTGTCGATGCGATTTTGATGGGCGCTGGAATTCCACGTGAGATACCACAACTTATTCGTGACTTTGCCGATGGCAAGCCAGGACATTTGAGTATTGATTCAGAACGTCCATCAGGTGTTGATGCGCCAGTACTTGAATTTAATCCGCAAGAAGTTTTTGGTGTCGCTCCTAAATTAAAAAAGCCAGCATTCTTAGCAATCGTTACCGCTGAAGTTCTTGCTTCTTACTTAGCGCGCAACGAAGAAACAAGACCAGATGGTTTTGTTGTTGAACATCACTCAGCTGGTGGTCACAACGCACCACCTCGTCGCATGCAAGAAACTGAAACTGGTTACGGCCCACTTGATGAACCAAACTTTCAAAAGATCGCTGATGTCGGCTTACCATTCTGGTTAGCCGGTGGTCGTTCAACACCTGAATCAGTTACTGAAGCTTTCGCACTTGGTGCCCAAGGCGTGCAGGTTGGTTCACTTTTTGCTCTTTCAAATGACTCAGGATTACTTGATAAATACCGCAAACAAATGCTTGATGCTGCGCGAAATGGCAATCTTCGCGTTCGCACCGATCACCGTGCATCACCTACTGGTTTCCCATTCAAGGTTGTTGAGCTTCCAGGAACAGTTGGCGAAGAATCGACTTACCAAGCTCGTCCACGTCTTTGTGATCTTGGTTATTTACGTTCAAGCCACATCGATGATGCCGGCAAAGTGACTTACCGCTGTGCTGCAGAACCAGATGCACCGTTTATTAAAAAGGGCGGAGAAGAAGATGATCTTCGGGCTCGCATCTGTTTATGCAATGGCTTGATGGCTTCAATTGGCTTAGGGCAAGAACGCGCTGATGGTTATCACGAAGCACCACTTTTAACGCTCGGATCAACAACAACTGATGTTGAATCAATGCTTAAAGTTCATCCAGATGGCTGGAGTGCAAAGCAGGTTGTCGATCGTTTGCTATCTGGCGCGCCAGCTGGCGTTAAATAATTAGTGACCTTGTTGCTTTAGGCGTTCAAAGGAAGCCAAGATTTCAGCTTCTGCTGATGCGCGATCTTCGAAATGCGCACCTTCAACTGATTTACCTGGTTCAAGGTCTTTATAGGTTTCAAAGAAGTGCTGAATTTCTAGGCGATCAAATTCTGGAATATCAGTGATGTCTTGCAAGTGGTTCTTGCGAATGTCATGAGCTGGAACACACATAATCTTGTCATCGCCACCAGCTTCATCGCGCATGTGAAACATTCCGATTGCCCGGCAGCGGATTAGAACACCTGGAAATGTTGGTTCATCAATTAGAACTAGCGCATCAAGTGGATCGCCATCTTGGCCAAGTGTGTTTTCAATAAAGCCATAGTCACTTGGGTAGCGAGTTGAGGTAAAAAGCATTCGATCTAGGCGAAGACGACCAGATTCATGATCAACTTCGTACTTGTTGCGACTTCCGCCAGGAATTTCAATAAGTACATCGAATTCGAGTGCCACGCTGCTCCACCAATCCAGTTTTCTTTGCGATTTCTATCTTTATGCAATATCTATACGCTTTATTAATAGGTCAGTCTACTTTAAGGAATTCACTCAAATGATCCACCTGGATTTGCGATCAGCATTGCTGGCAAATCTTGCTGACCTTGAGCCAGGTGATCACATTGCCGTTGGCGTTAGTGGTGGGGCTGACAGCGTTGCTTTATTAAAAGCTGCAGCTCATGTAGGTAATGAAAAGTCTTTAAAAGTTTCAGCGGTGATTATTGATCACCAACTTCAAGAAGGTTCAGGGCAAGTTGCCCAAAAGACTTGGCAGATTGCAAAAGACCTTGGCACTGAAGTCGTTGAAGTAATTGCAGTCAAAGTTGAAACCGGAAGTGGTAGCGGTGGCCAAGAAGCTGCAGCAAGAAACGCCAGACGATCAGCTTTTGAAAGTTTTGCGAAAGCTAATAACGTCAAGGCAGTCTTATTAGGTCACACCCTTGATGATCAGGCTGAGACTGTATTACTTGGCTTAGCCAGAGGATCGGGTGCTAGATCACTTTCTGGAATGCGAAGTGTTGATGGAATTTACCGCCGTCCATTCCTAGAACTTTCCCGAGAATTAGTTCGAGGCACAGTAAGTGAACTTCCGACCCATGAAGACCCGCATAACACCGATTTGAATTTCGCCAGGGTTAAAGTTCGTCAAGAAGTTCTGCCAGTACTTGAAAAAGAACTTGGTCCAGGAATCACTGAAGCACTTGGCAGAACAGCCGACATGCTTCGCGATGATGCTGATGCACTGGATGCCTACGCCAAAATGATTTTGGATGGTGGGGATATTGGAATTAAAACTCTAGAAGTATTGCCAAAGGCAGTACGAACTCGAGTACTTCGCCAGTTAGCGATTGCCGGCGGCGCATTAGTTAATGACTTATCTCGCGAGCACATTCTTTCCATTGACAATCTAATTACCAATTGGAAAGGTCAAGGGCCACTAAATCTGCCAGGCCAAGTAAATGTGAAAAGAGAGTCTGGCAAACTTGTCTTCTACAAGCCATAACTAGGAGTTCTCGTGGAAGCAGCATCAATTAGTAATGAACTAACTAGCGTTGTGCTCACTGAAGAACAGATGCAAAAGCGCATCAAAGAAATTGCATCTGAAATCGATCGCGATTACGCAGACTTAGATAAACCACTGCTACTTGTTGGTGTTCTTAAAGGCGCAGTAATGGTGATGGCTGATTTAGCTCGCGCCATTTCAATTCCCGTTCAATTCGATTTCATGGCCGTTAGTTCTTACGGCTCTGGCACAAAATCAAGTGGCGTTGTTCGCATTATT
>JBEGOT010000083.1:0-2641 GCA_041181865.1 Actinomycetota bacterium
AAATAATAGATGAAGCAAAAATTGGAGGTATAACGCCCGCCATGTTTAGCTTCAATGGCAAATGAGAAGCTTGGCCACCATACACCTTATTACCCACTTGGCGCTTGGCATAGTTCACTAACACACGACGTTGACCACGCTCTACAAACACCACAAAATATGTCACAGCAATAACGATTGCAACAATCAAAATTGCTGATAGTGCGCTCATTGAACCTGTTCTTACCAATTCAAATAAACCACCAAGTGCTCCTGGCAAACCAGCAGCGATACCACCGAAGATGATGATTGAAATACCGTTACCCAAACCACGCTCTGTGATTTGCTCACCCAACCACATCAAGAACATTGTGCCCGTTACAAGGGTGATCACTGTGTTCATGCGGAAAGTAAAGCCTGGGTCAATCACCAATCCTGCTTGTGCTTCTAACGCAATCGCAATGCCAAGCGCTTGGAAAGTTGCTAATACCAAAGTCGCATAACGTGTGTACTGCGTGATTTTTCTTTGACCTGCTTGACCGTCTTTTTTCATTGCTTCCAATGTTGGAAGAACGATGGTCAATAACTGCATGATGATCGATGCAGAAATGTAAGGCATGATTCCAAGTGCAAACACTGTGAATCTTGAAAGTGCTCCGCCTGAGAACAGGTTGAACATTCCAAGAATTCCACCACTTTGGCTATCAAATAACTGAGCCAACTGATCAGGATCAATACCTGGAACCGGAATGTGCGCGCCAATGCGGAAAACCAGCAAAGCCAAAACCAAGAAAATCAAGCGACGACGTAAGTCGGCGAACTTGCTTCCTGATTTCATACTTGCGAGGTTTGGAGTTGCAATGGCCATTAAGTATTAACTCTTAAGCTGCTTCAACAAATTTGCCACCAGCAGCTTCAACAGCAGCTTTAGCACCTGCAGTAGCTAGAATGCCACGCACTGTGATTGCCATTGATAATTCACCAGTTTTAATGATTTTTACACTCTTTGTTAAGCCAGAAACCAAGCCACTCTTTTTAAGAGTAACAAGATCAATCTCAGCCAAGCCAAGCTTTTGCAAATCACCCAAAGTCACTTGACCGTCAAATTGTTTGCTCAAAGATACGAAGCCACGTTTTGGCAAACGACGATACAAAGGCATTTGACCGCCTTCAAATCCAACTTTGTGGAATCCGCCTGAACGAGATTTTTGACCTTTGTGTCCACGGCCAGCAGTTTTACCTAAGCCTGAGCCAATACCACGACCCACACGACGCTTAGCGTGCTTAGCACCTTCTGCAGGTTTAATTTTATTGAGTTCCATATCTATCCCTAAGTATTACTTGATGACTTTGACCAAGTAAGACACTTTGTTAATCATGCCGCGAACTGCTGGCGTATCTTGCAACTCAGAAACAGAATTCACGCGACGCAAGCCTAGGCCACGTACAGTTGCGCGATGATCTTCACGAGTAGCAATAAGACTACGTACTAATTGAATTTTTACTGTGCTCATATATTTTTCCCGGCGATTAACCTAGGATCTCCTCTACAGATTTACCGCGCTTTGCAGCGATCTCTGAAGGAGTGCTCATTTTGCGTAAGCCATCCAAAGTTGCACGAACCATGTTGTATGGGTTTGTTGAACCAAGTGATTTTGCAACCACGTTAGTAATACCCATCACATCAAATACAGCACGCATAGGACCACCAGCAATAACGCCAGTACCTTCTTTAGCTGGTGAAATCAAAACGCGTGATGCGCCGTGCTCACCAACCACTGTGTGCTGCAATGTGCCGCTGCGTAAAGAAACCTTGAACATCTTGCGACGTGCTTCGTCCATTGCTTTTTGTACAGCTACTGGCACTTCTTTTGACTTGCCCTTACCCATACCGATGCCGCCATCGCCATCACCAACCACTGTTAGTGCAGCAAAACCGAGAATACGACCACCTTTAACAACTTTGGTCACTCGGTTAATAGCAATCATCTTTTCGCGTAGACCATCATCACGCTCTTCAGACTGAACTTTATTTTGCATCTTTGCCATATTATTTCCTTGAGCCTTCGCGATCAGAACTTAAGGCCGGCTTCACGCGCAGCCTCTGCCAACGCTTTCACGCGGCCATGGTAACGGAAACCAGCACGGTCAAATGCTACTTCTGTAACGCCTGCCTTGATGGCACGTTCAGCGATAGTTTTGCCAACATGCTGAGCTGCAGCACTATTGCCACCATTACCGTTCAATGCTTTTTTGATGTCTGCTTCCATAGTTGAAGCAGCAGCAAGAACTTTGGTGCCATCTGTGCTGTAAAGCTGAGCAACGATATGCTGGTTAGAACGATAAATCGTCAAACGATGTGCCAACTGTTCCGCAATTCTGATGCGGGTTTGGCGTGCGCGGCGAACTCGTGTTTCATTTTTGTTCATATCTAACCCCGATTACTTCTTCTTGGTTTCTTTGAGGCGAACCACTTCATCAACATAACGAACACCCTTACCTTTGTATGGCTCTGGTGGACGGTATGCGCGAACTTCTGCGGCTACCTGGCCAACTTGTTGCTTGTTGGCGCCTTTAATAATGATCTCAGTTTGTGATGGAGTTTCTGCCTTAACACCTGCTGGCAAATCATGAATCACATCATGTGAGAAACCTAATTGCA
>JBEGOT010000084.1:0-15883 GCA_041181865.1 Actinomycetota bacterium
GGTGCTTTCATCTGTCACCTGTCAGCTAGGTGTATTCGCAGCAGAGCGTGGCGATGTTAAGAAGCTTCGTAAATGGTTCACCATCACACTATTAATGGGCGCCTACTTCGTTGGTGGTCAGATTTTTGAGTACTCTCAATTAGTCCATGAAGGCTTAGCACTTTCAACTAATGCATACTCGTCTGCTTTTTACTTAACAACTGGCTTCCACGGTTTACACGTAACCGGTGGTTTGTTGGCATTTGTTTTTGTACTACTTCGCACCTACCAGACAAAGCACTTTACCCATGGTCAGGCAACATCAGCGATTGTCGTTTCTTACTACTGGCACTTTGTGGACGTAGTTTGGATCGGTTTGTTCACTGTGATCTACCTAATTAAATAAACGTTACGAAAAACTAAGACGAGGAAAAGTTAGTGGCATTAAGTCGTAAACATCCAGCAGTGCTTGCAACTGTAATTGGTGTAGCTCTTGGAACGATGGGCGCAGCATATGCAGCAATTGATTCAGGAACAAAACCAAAAACAGTTATGGCTTCGCAAACTCAGGTTGAAGAAGGTAAGGCGCTTTACCTAGAAGGTTGTTCTTCATGTCATGGTCTTGCTGCACAAGGATCTGAAGTTGGCCCATCACTTATAGGTGTTGGCGCAGCCGCTGTTGACTTCCAAGTTTCTACAGGTCGCATGCCGCTAGCTGCTCCTGGTATTCAGGCAGAACCAAAGCCATCCTCATATGATGAAAATGAAATCGCAGCTATGGCCGCTTACATTGCATCACTTGGTCCAGGCCCAGCAATTCCAACTGCAGAAATGCTTGACACAACTGGTGCTGACTTAGCTCTTGGTGGCGAACTATTCCGCACCAACTGTGCGCAGTGCCATAGTGTTTCGGGTCGTGGTGGAGCGCTTTCAGAGGGTGGTGCTGCACCAAGTTTGCTGGGTTCATCACCGAAGGTGATTTATGAAGCAATGGTTGCCGGACCGGCAAACATGCCAGTTTTTTCTGATTCTGTTTTGCCTGTTGAAGACAAGCAAGCAATCCTTGCTTACATCGAAGAACTTCAAGCAAATAAGAATCCTGGTGGTAACGGTCTGGGTCGTCTTGGTCCAGTGACTGAAGGCCTATTCGTTTGGGTTGCTGGGCTTGGCATCTTGCTAGGTGTTGCTATTTGGATCGGAGCAAAAGCAAAATAATGAGTCACGAACACAATTCAGTTGAACCCTACGGTGCTAAAGATGGCGTTGACGTTGTAAGTGGTGTCCCTGTTTTCCCAATGGGTGAACACCAGCTTCGCAAAGCAGATTTAGATCCCAAGGCTGCTAAGCGGGCTGAAATTCAAGTTGCCAGCATGTTTGGTATCTCGGCACTTTCAATACTTGGCTCAATCATTTCGTACATCAAAGTGCCAAATGAATCCTTAATTTCAGTTCCAGTAATCGGAACAGTTAATGCCAACCACGTTTCGGTTGGCACATTATTTGGCCTGGGCATTTTCTTAATTGGTGCAGGCGCTATTCACTGGGCCAAAAAACTGATGCCAGATGAGGAAGTTGTTCAGGAGCGCCATCCATTAACCTCTGAAAAATCAGAACGCGATGAAGTTGCTGAAATTTTCAAGCGAGGAAAAGCCGAATCAGGCATTAGCGAATACAAAATCATTCGCCGTACACTTCTTGGTGCACTAAGCCTGTTCCCTCTTCCACTTTTAGTTTTCCTTAGAGATCTAGGTCCAATGCCAGGAACCAGACTTCGCGAAACAATCTGGGAAGAAGGCATCCACATTGTTACCGATGCCACTTACCGCAAAATTAAAGCCGCGGACATTCAAATTGGTGGACTAATTAACGCCGTTCCAGAAAACTTGCTTGAAGTTGAGCATGAAGATGAGAACCTAAATGAGCGCGGCAAGGCCTCAATTATTTTGGTTCGCCTCGATCCAGCAGACATTGTTTCTCAGCAAGGTGAAGGCTGGGATTACGAAGGTATCGTGGCTTACTCAAAGATTTGTACTCACGTAGGTTGCCCAATTTCGCTGTACCAACAACGAACCCATCACCTACTTTGCCCTTGCCATCAGTCGACATTCGACCTGTCTGATTCGGGCAATGTGGTCTTTGGTCCGGCCGCCAGGCGGATGCCACAACTTCCTATTACAGTTGATAGCGAAGGTTACCTAGTAGCCAAGTCCGGCTTCCAGGAACCTGTTGGACCTAGTTTCTGGGAGCGCGGATGAGCAACAAACCAAACGCAGCTGTTGATGCAAAAGGAAAGACAGTAGGCGGAAGTGTTGCCGGTTACGTAGATGACCGTTTAGCATCAGCTAATTTCACTAAGCGACTGCTAAATAAGGTCTTTCCTGATCACTGGTCATTCATGCTTGGTGAAGTTGCGCTTTACAGTTTCATCGTTTTACTTCTATCAGGTGTTTACTTAACTCTTTGGTTTAAGCCATCGATGGTGGAAGTTATCTACAACGGCTCTTACGTTCCCCTAAAGGGCGTAAAAATGTCTGAAGCTTTCGCATCAACTCTGGACATCTCATTTGATGTTCGCGGTGGATTGCTTATGCGTCAGATTCACCACTGGGCAGCACTTTTCTTCATTGCTGCAATGTCTGTGCACGTTGGCCGTATTTTCTTCACAGGTGCTTTCCGGAAGCCACGTGAAATTAACTGGGTTATTGGAACACTACTTCTAGTTCTAGGTGTACTTGAAGGTTTCGCTGGTTACTCACTTCCAGATGACCTTCTATCTGGTACCGGTCTTCGAATTGCCCAAGGCATCGTTCAGGCGCTTCCATTTGTTGGAACGTATCTGGCGATGTTTTTATTCGGCGGCGAATTCCCAGGAACTGATTTCATTCCTCGCCTTTATTCAATTCACATTTTGCTAATTCCAGGTATTTTGCTTGGTCTAATCACTGTGCACTTGATCATGGTGTTCTACCAAAAGCACACCCAATTCCCTGGCGAAGGCCGCACTGAAAGTAACGTTGTTGGTTACCGTTTGTTCCCAATTTATGTCGCTAAAGCCGGTGGCTTCTTCTTCATTGTCTTTGGTGTGATTACTTTGATCGCAGCTCTTGTGACAATTAACGGTATTTGGCTCTATGGCCCTTACACACCGTCACAGGTAACAGCTGGTTCCCAGCCTGACTGGTACATCGGCTTCCTTGATGGCGCTGTTCGTATTATGCCTAACTGGGAAACAACCCTTCTTGGTTACACAATCAGTTGGAACTTAATTGTGCCTGCCCTTGTTATCCCAGGCATTATGTTCACAGCACTTGGCCTGTACCCATGGATCGAATCATGGGTAACTGGTGACAAGAAAGAACACCACTTGCTTGATCGTCCACGTAACGCCCCAGTTCGCACTGGCCTTGGCGTAATGGCAATCAGCTTCTACCTAATGCTTTGGATCTCAGGTGGTAACGACATCATCGCAACTGCGTTTAACTTGTCGATTAACCAAATCACTTGGTTCTTACGCATTGCTCTATTCGTGGTGCCATTAATTGCATTTAAGGTAACTAAGCGAATCTGTCTAGGTCTGCAACGTCGTGACCACGAGAAACTACTTCATGGTTACGAAACAGGTCAGATTCTTCGCTTGCCTCACGGTGAATTCATTGAATTTCATAAGCCAATCAGCGACAAGGAAAAGGCAGTCATTCTTTCAAAGAAGGACTACTCACCTCTTGCTCTGGAAGCGCTAAGTGACGCCAATGGTGTTCGCAATCCAAAGGCTGGCAAAGCCAAGCTTCGTGCGCGCATGTCTAACTGGTACTACGGTGAAAACATTGCACGTCCAAGCGCTGCTGAACTTGAAGCTGCGGCTCACCATGCCGAACATGAATTGCATGAAGCCCAAAAGCACATGCAGCAAATCACGCATTAATTAATAGCTAAAAAGCCCCAAGATTCTTCTTGGGGCTTTTTTATTGCCTTGATTATGATTATTTACATGCGCTCTGAAATCAAGACACTTGCCAAGATTTCTATTTTTTGGGGCATTGCCATTAATGCTGCAGTTGTATTAAATCTTTCTTTTGCACTCCCGCTTGCCACTGGAGGACAATACGAAAACTTCCCTGCTGGAATCAGATTTGTTTACTTTTTCCAGATGCTTTGGCTGTTTTATGAACTAAGAGTTTTTAATCGCTTAGTTGAAGGAAAAACTGTTAGGCCGAAGTGGATTGTTAATATTTTTATCGCACTTGGCATTATTGGAATTTTCTTAAACGCATTCTCGGCAAGTTCAGCAGAAAAGTGGAATGCAATTCCACTTGCGATCACTACTTATGCGTTTTGGAAGCTAAAAGACTAGTTCTGCGCTCGCTGGCAAACTGATTAGCCCACTTATCTTCAAATGGGCTAAGCGAGATTCCCGTGGCACTTTCAATTAGCGCATCAGCTAACTCTGGGTTTCGGGCTAAGCCTGGTCCGTGCATGTATGTGCCGATTATGTTGCCCTCCCAAACACCTTCTTGATGATCAAAACCATTTCCAACTCCGCTAAGCACCGTGCCAAGTGGGCTAACGCCCGCACCTAACTTTGTTAAGCCCTGATGATTTTCAAACCCGGTTAAAACAGGCAAACCTGGTCTTGAAGGCTCAACTACCAACTCGCCAACGCTTCTTGGAGCAGCATTCACGACTGTGGTGACATCAACTAAGCCAAGGCCGTCAATTATCTGTCCATCAAAACCCGGAAGGCTAGTTCCAATTACTTGAAATCCAGCACAAACTGCAAATACGGTTGCACCTTGATCTGCAGCCTTTTTTAGACCACCATCGTTTTGCATAAGTTCAAGGCTTGCCGTTTGCGGACCATCTTCCCCGCCACCAAGAAGATAAATATTTCCTGAGGTTGGAATTGTCATACCTGGGGTAACTTCGATTAATTCTGTATTGATGCCGCGAGATTTAGCGCGGTGAATTAATATTTCCGCATTGCCTTGATCACCATAGGTGCCAAGCAGATCGTGATACAGCCGAACGATCGTTAAACTCATCGGCCGGCTCCAATTCCGGCACGTAATCCACTTGCGTTAGCCGCTAAGTCTTGGAATGCGGTATAACTGGCAATGGCTTCAATTGGTTCTTGGCCAAATTGCTTGGCCGCACTTTCAAAACTATCTGCAGTATTAACGTTCACGCCTTGCACACTTAAGCGATATGCGATGTCTAGTTTGCGTTCACCGATACAGATAACTTCCTTGCCTAGAAGACTCGAGTAATCAATGTCCCAAAGCCATGAAGTGTCTTTACCGTCAATTCCCCTAGCGTTAAGCGCCAGAATCACCTGCCGGGCAGTTAGTGCGCTTAATGCAGTTCGCCAGCTTTCCGGATTCTTGGCTAACTGAGTTTTGACTTCCCTGTTGCCCGCCTTAAATTGCATTGTGCGATCAGGTGCATTCATTGTTAATTCTTCTTGCAGATTAACTGGAACTACCGCGCCCATTAATCTGGCAGCTTCGATTGCAAGTACTGCATTTCTAGCTGGCCCGCCAAAACGCTTGTCACTTCGCACCTGGGAAAGAGCACTACCTAAGCCACAAGAACATTTGTAATCACCAAGTGACCAATCCAGGATTGCGCTGCAATTAGGGCAGGTGGCCGCATCTGGATGCCTACGGCCACCAAAAGTAATTCTGATTACATGTCCGGCATTGCTGGCTGCGTATTCTAAAAATGGATCATCACGGTCAATAATTAAGGTCACATCATCTTTAGTGAAAGCGTTATGCCATAGCTTGGCTACTTTGCGCACTTCCCCAGTTCGGTGCAACTGATCGCGTGAAAGATTTAGTAAAACTATTACTCTTGGTTTCACCAATTCATACATAGTCGGCAAATAAAGTTCGTCACATTCAAGAACTACGTACCTGTTTCGTGGTTTGGCAGCTAATGCTGCTGCAATACCGGCATCCATGTTGGCACCAAATTTGCTGGTGCTTACTTTTTCATCTGTGCCATCGGCCAAGATACGAGCAAGATTTGCGGTGGTTGTGGTTTTTCCGTTAGTTCCACTGACTAAAACAATGTCACGTCCAGCAGCAAGTTTTTGAATTGCATTCGGATCAACAGCCAAGATGGCTCGACCTTTAACGGTTTCACCTCGGCCACGCTTTAATGACTTTGATAGAAAGCCAGCACTATCACCAGCTAAATTGGCCAGGAACAACCTGCCAGATTTTTTTCTGGCCATCAGTGATTTTCTACTTAACGAATTCGCCGCGGTAGTACTCAAATAACAAGGCAGCAACTGCGCCAATTAAGGCAAGTGTGCCAAGCACCATTAGCCAGCGAGCAAAGGCAAAGCCAAGGATGAATAACCAAGTAGCTAAACCGATGGCAAATGGTGTCCAGGAATGTGGTGAGAAGAAACCGTAATCAGGATCGATGTCTGAAATCCTGGCAAGCTCAACATCTTCAGGCAATGCACCAACGCGATTTGAAGTGAACAAGGTGTAGAAGCCGATCAGAAACGCCAGACCGCCGGTAAGTGCCAACACAGTGGTACCAATTACTTCCTGGGTCATGTACCAGTAAACGGCTGTTACTAGGAAGTAGAAAATGGTCAGACCGATAAAAAGTTTTCCACCAAATTTCATGTCTAGTGACCCTTTCCTGATACGTAGTCAGCAATTTCTTTGCGAGCTTCTACGCTTAGATCATTTGCTTCTGCGTGATGTAAATCAAATGCTGGACGTTCGCTTCTAATCGGCGGAATCGATACGAAGTTATGTCGTGGCGGTGGGCATGATGTTGCCCATTCAAGTGAGGCACCCCAGCCCCATGGATCATCAACAGTTACTTTTTCAGTGCGAGTGTGAGTTATGTAGAGATTCCAAAAGTAAACAAAGGTTGAAAGCCCAAGAACTAACGAACCGGCAGTAGAAATTGCGTTCAAAACCGTAAAGCCATCACTAACCAAATAGTCAGCGTATCTACGAGGCATACCTTCTACACCAAGCCAATGTTGCACTAGGAAAGTTACGTGGAAACTGAAAAATACTAACCAGAAATGAAGTTTGCCTAGTTTTTCATTAAGCATGTACCCAGTTAGCTTTGGCCACCAGAAGTAAAAACCAGCGAACATTGCAAACACCACGGTGCCAAATAGCACGTAGTGGAAGTGGGCAACCACAAAGTAGGTATCACTTACGTGGAAGTCAATTGGCGGAGCTGCAAGCATTACACCAGTAAGACCGCCGAATAAGAATGTGGCCAAGAAACCAATTGTCCAAAGCATTGGGGTTTCAAATGTGACAGAACCCCGCCACATAGTGCCAATCCAGTTAAAAAACTTAACGCCAGTTGGCACGGCAATCAACATTGTCATGAATGCAAAGAACGGCAAGTTAACTGCGCCAGTTACATACATGTGGTGAGCCCAAACTGAGATTGAAAGAGCTGCAATGGCAATCGTTGCAAAAACTAGACCCTTGTAACCAAAGATTGGTTTGCGGCTAAATACCGGAAG
The DNA here is from genome assembly GCA_041181865.1 of Actinomycetota bacterium. Taxonomy (GTDB): domain Bacteria; phylum Actinomycetota; class Actinomycetes; order S36-B12; family UBA5976; genus UBA5976. Next base: position 7,493 of record JBEGOT010000084.1, read on the forward strand.
AATTTCAGATGCGATACCGAAGAACGGTAGCGCTAGAACATAAACCTCAGGGTGACCAAAGAACCAGAACAAGTGTTGCCACAAAATGGCGCCACCGTTTTCCGTTGCGAAAACTTGCGTTCCATACTTTCGATCAGATTCAAGCATCAACATCGCAGCTGCAAGAACTGGGAATACCATCAAAACCAAAATACTTGTCAATAAAACGTTCCAAGTGAAAATTGGCATGCGGAACATGGTCATACCAGGAGCGCGCATTGTGAAGATCGTGGTGATGAAGTTAACCGCGCCAAGAATGGAAGCCATGCCGCTCATCGCAAGACCCAAGATCCAAAGATCTGAACCAACGTTTGGTGAATTAATCACATTTGATAGCGGCGCATAAGCAAACCAACCAAATCCAGCTGCTCCACCTGGTGTGATGAAGCCCATGATCACAGTTAGCCCGCCAAAGAAGTACAGCCAGTAACTGATCATGTTCAAGCGAGGGAAAGATACGTCAGGTGAGCCAATTTGAAGCGGCATGATTGCGTTGGCAAACCCAGCAAAAAGTGAAGTTGCGAATAGGAACAACATAAGCGTTCCGTGCATCGTGAACATTTGGTTGTACTGTTCATTGCTGAAAAATTGCAGACCTGGCTTAGCTAATTCAGCTCGCACACCCAAAGCAAGTAAGCCGGCAATCATGAAATACACAAATGATGTGATCATGTAGAGATTGCCAATGACTTTGTGGTCAGTAGAGGTAATCCACTTGATTACAGTGCGACCCTTTTTGGTAGGTGCGAAATCTCCAGCTGAAGAAACTGGCTTATCTAAAATCGCCATAGTTACTCTTACTCTCCTGCTTCAACTACACGGCCAGTGTCGATAACGCCACCTTGACCTTTAGCTTTTAGTTCAGCGATGTGGGCGTCATACTCAGCGCGAGTTACAACTTTCACATCAAAAATCATTCGCGAGTGATCAACACCGCAAAGTTCAGCACACTTACCCGGGAACACACCTAACTTGTTCGGGGTGACAGTGAATTCGTTTGTTTGACCAGGAACGATATCCATCTTGGTTAGGAATGCTGGAATCCAGAATGAATGCAACACATCTGGTGAGGTAAGAATAAATTTAACTTTTTCATCAACTGGCAACCAAAGTGTTGGTCGCTCGCCAGCGGTGCCAACATCGTAAGCACCCTCTTCTAGGTAGTTAAATGCCCAAGACCAACGCCAGCCTTCGACATTAACGCTGTGTGTTTGATCTCCTGGGTTTTGCGTCAAAATCTTTTGGTCACGTGCTGTAAACCAGAACAGCGCAAGAATCATGATTAGCGGAACGATTGTGTACATGATTTCAAGTGGCACGTGATATTTAGTTTGTTCTGGAATTCCAGTGTCAGTTGACTTGCGACGGTATTTAACAATCGCCCAAATTAAAAGTGCCCAAACAAGAACACCAACAAGCATTGAAGCAACCCAGGCACCTTGCCAAAGTGAAAGGATGCGTGGTGCTTCTTTTGTTGCTGGTTCTGGCATACCGATGCGACCCCACTCGGTTTCACTAGAACAGCTTGCAAGTAATACTGCAGATGAAATTGCAGTTAAACCTAAGCCCAGACGTCTGCGTTTAACTTTGCTCTTAACTGGTTCCACTTAGCCAAAAATCCTTTAGAAACTTGGGGTACTTTACTCATTCAGACTAGCGCAAAGCCTTAAACGTAAAGCCCTAGGCAGGGTATCTAGGACCAAAATCACATTTGATTCCCCAGGGCAAAATCAGCCCAGAGCAGGCTATAGATGCGGGAGTATTTCGGCCTTGGCATCTTTGCCATAGGCGGCTTGAAAGCGTTCAAGGAATACTGATTTTTCAAGTTCAAATTCTTGGGTGCCAACTGTCTCAATCACATAGGTGGCAAGAAGTGAACCAACTTGAGCGCAGCGCTCAAGACCAAGCCCCCAACTAAGGCCAGTGATAAATCCAGCGCGGAAGGCGTCGCCAACTCCAGTTGGGTCCTTGATCTGCTTTTCCTGAGCAACCGGAACGTGAATATCAAGACCGTCCTTGGATTGAATCTGCACGCCATTTTTGCCAAGAGTAGTTACTCGAATACCGACATGATTTAGAACTTCATCATGAGACCAACCGGTGCGCTCTTCAATAAGTTTGGCTTCGTATTCATTATTAAATAAATAGGTAGCACCTTCGACAATTTCAACCGTCTGATCTGAGTCAAGCCTTGGTAGTTGCTGTGATGGATCAGAAATGAAATCAATGCCATTGGCTTTACATGCCTTCACATTTTTAATCATTGCTGTTGGGTCATCGGCGCCGATTAGTACTAGGTCTAGGCCGCCAACTTTTTTAGAAATTTCAGTTATGTCGATCTGGATTGATTCAGACATGGCACCGGGATAGAAGGATGCGATCTGATTTTGTTCCTGATCTGTTGTGCACATAAACCTAGCTGTATGCGCAATTGTTGAAACGTGTGCATGGCTGCAATTCACGCCCACTGCTTCAAGCCAATCGCGGTAACCGTCAAAGTCATGGCCCACGGCTGCAATTAAATATGGGTTTTGCCCAAGCACGCCCATGCCAAAGCAAATGTTGGCAGCTACGCCACCACGCCTGATTTGCAGATCATCAACTAAGAAAGAAAGTGAAACATTGTGTAGTTGATCTGCCATTAACGAGTCATTGAACTTTCCAGGGAAAGTCATCAAGTGGTCAGTGGCAACTGAGCCGGTTATTCCAATTTGCACAATTACTGACTCTAACGAAAACAACCCGCAGTCGCTTAGCCGACTGCGGGTTGTTTTTAAGTGTGGTTTTTAGTGGAATGAATCTCCACAGGCACATGAGCCGGTTGCATTCGGGTTATCGATTGTGAAACCTTGCTTTTCAATGGTGTCTACAAAATCGATGGTTGCCCCACCTAGGTAAGGAACGCTCATGCGATCAACGATCACGCCAACGCCACTAATTTCTTGACGAACATCGCCATCTAGGTTGCGGTCATCGAAAAACAGTTGGTAACGAAGTCCTGAACAACCACCTGGTTGAACAGCAATACGAAGGTTTAAATCGTCGCGACCTTCTTGATCAAGTAATGCGCGAACTTTGTTTGCAGCAACGTCAGTTAGCACTACTGAAGAGCTTTGAGTAGCTTCGGTGGTCATTTCACTCCTGGGAAAATCTCGGGTACTTAATCCAACCAATTGGAAAGGTTAAGTATTCCCCTTAAGTTTATAAGCCTTTAATTAGCGCCGGCCCCAAGTCTTGGCAACGCGCTGGGCTGTCTGTATTAATACAGTCTCTGGCTGGCTAAGCGATTGCTCTTTGCCGGCTACATCAACCATCGAATAGGCCGAATCAATCCCAGCAGTTAGACACTCGCGCTTACCAAGCCTTACTTCCCCAGCGATGGCAACACATGGCTTACCGACTTCGGCGCAGTGCCTGGCAACACCGGTTACCACCTTGCCGTAAAGGCTCTGGTCATCAAGGCAACCTTCACCAGTAATAACTAAATCAGCATTGGCAATTTTTTGATCAAGTTCGACTATCTGCATCACAGTTTCTATGCCGACGACTCGCTTTCCCCCAAGAAGAAGCAAGCCATAACCCAGACCGCCTGCAGCACCTGCTCCTAAAGCAACTGCTGGGTCTTTGCCATCGTCAGTTTTGCCACAAACTTTGGCGAAGTTCTCAAGAGCTCCTTCAAGACGCATTATTGATTCTTCGGTGGCACCTTTTTGTTTGGCAAAAGTATTGGTAGCCCCACGCAGACCAAGCAAAGGATTATCAACATCAGTTGCGCAAATTAATTCAAGCCCTGCAAATTTTTCTTTGGCGGCACTTAAATCTATATTTGAAAGTTGCTTTAATACCAAGCCACCTGATTTGAGATCAACGTCAGCTGTGGCGCCAAGTGCGCCAAGCATTCCTGCACCGCCATCATTTGTGCCGCTACCACCTAACCCAATCGTTATCTTGGTTGCACCGGATTCGATAGCGGCAAGCATTAATTCACCTACGCCAAATGTTGTGGTTAGTTCTGGATTGCGCAATGACTCATCAATTAGCGCAAGCCCGCAAGCCTGCGCAGATTCGATCCAAGCCTGATTACCTAACATGGCAAACTGCGCTGGCACTTTTTGGCCAAGCGGTCCTTTGACCACAACAGGAATTTCTTGGGCGCCAAGTGCGCCAACGATCGCACTCACAAAACCTGGACCACCATCTGAAAGCGGGGCAAGTTCGATTTGATCTTGGGGGAATTCTTGGCCCCAGCCCGTGGCAATAGCTTTTGCTGCTTGCGCGCTAGTTAGCGTGCCAGTGAAACAATCTGGGGCAACCAAAACGCGCATATTTGGCAGGTTAGCATTAAGCAATATGACAACCGAAGAAAACCAATCAGGCAAAGGTCGCCCAACCCCAAAACGCAAAACTGTTGAGGCAAGTCGCAAACAAGGCTTTAGTGCACCTCGTGGAACCAAAGAAGCTAAGAAAGCTGCCCGTGAGCGTTCCCGCGAAGCTCGCATACAAGCACGTGCAGGTCTGGCTGCTGGTGATCCTCGCTACTTCCCGGCTCGTGATGCAGGTCCAGTTAAAGCCAGGGTTCGGCTATTCATTGATTCACGCCGCACAGTTGGCGAAGTGTTTGTAGTCGTTGCATTTTTAGTTTTAGCTCTTGGCCTAGTTAACAATGCCCAATTGCAATCAGTTGTTGTCTTCGCCTGGACTGCTGTATTGATCTTGGTGATTGTCGATACAACAATCGTTGGGTTCTTGCTTGCCAGAACTCTACGAAAAGAATTCCCAAATAAATCAGATCGTCGTGGTGCAATTACTTACGGCGTCCTTCGCGCACTACAACTTCGTAAATTTAGAATTCCACCAGCACTTGTTGGACCTGGCGGAAAACCAGTTAAATCAAAAAAGAAGTAGTTCAGAATGGAATTTCGTTACTTAGGAAATAGCGGCCTACGGGTTTCTGAAATTTCCTATGGCAACTGGATAACCCATGCTTCCCAGGTGGCTGAAGACACCGCAATCGCTTGCGTTAACGCTGCCTTGGAATCTGGCATCAGCACTTTTGATACGGCCGATGTTTATGCCAATACCGAAGCTGAAGTTGTTTTAGGTAAAGCGCTAAAAGGCCAGCGCCGCGAATCACTAGAGATTTTCACCAAGGTTTATTGGCCAACTGGGCCACGTAAACATAATGATGCAGGTTTGTCGCGCAAACACATCATGGAATCTTGTAATGCATCACTAAAACGGCTTGGCACAGATTACGTTGATCTTTACCAAGCACACCGCTTCGATGTTAAAACTCCACTTGAAGAAACTTTGATCGCTTTTGATGACTTAGTTCGCCAAGGCAAGGTACTTTACATCGGCTTTTCTGAGTGGACCGCAGATCAAATTAAAGAAGCAGTCAAAATTGCTAACGATCTTGGATTAACAAAATTCATTTCCAGCCAGCCGCAGTATTCAATGCTTTGGAGAGTGATCGAATCAAAAGTTGACCCTATTTGCAAGAGCAATGGGATTAGCCACATCGTTTGGTCCCCAATTGCCCAAGGTGTGTTAACTGGAAAGTATTTACCAGGCCAGCCAGTTCCAGCAGATAGTCGCGCCGCATCACATGAAGGTGGATCGGTTACCGATCGCTTTTTGAAAGATGAAATCTTGGCTGCCGTTCAAAACCTAAAGCCGATTGCTACAGAATGCGGCTTAACTATGGCTCAGTTAGCTGTGGCCTGGGTATTGCAAAATGCCAATGTTGCATCGGCAATCGTTGGCGCATCAAAACCATCTCAGATCACTGAGGCAGCTAAAGCAAGTGGTGTGAAGTTATCGACTGATGTCATGAAAGCTATTGATAAAGCACTTGGCGATGTGGTTGCAACAGATCCAAAATTAACTGTTTCCCCCGATGATCGCCCGGTCTGGTAACACCAGAACCAATTTGTGAGGCAAGCGCTGTTTTAATAAGGCGCTGTGCTAGGTTTACCTAACTGCATTACCAGCGAAGTCCGGTGTAATTCCGGCGCTGTCCCGCAACTGTGATGTGTCTTAACCGGCACTAGCCAGGTCGCCTGGGATGTGGATCGAAATAAAAACTCTCGAGGAAGAGTTCGTCGACTAACTCTTAAATAGTTTGTTCGCCGAGTTTTTCTTCGGCCACTATTTAGGAGATCAAATGAACAAAAAGTTCTTTGCATTAGTTAAACCAGTGGCCGTTGCATTAAGCGTTATCGCATTGACTGCTTGTGGTGGAAATACCACGAAGCAAGACGATGCTAAGACTGCTGCAACAGCCACGTTCCCTGTAACAATCAAAAACAATGGTGCTGATGTTGTAATCAGTGAAAAGCCAGATGCGATTATTTCGCTATCCCCAACTGCAACTGAAATGCTTTTTGCAATCGGTGCTGGCTCACAAGTAATCGCTGTTGATGACCAATCAAACTACCCAGCCGATGCGCCAAAGTCAGACCTTTCAGGTTTCACTCCAAACGTTGAAGCAATCGTTGCCAAGAAACCTGACCTAGTTGTGATCAGCAATGACATTGATAATTTAGTTGCCTCACTCAAGGCAGCAAATGTTCCAGTTTTGCTTGAAACTGCTGCAACAAATCTTGATGAAACCTTTGGCCAGATAACTGAACTTGGTTTGGCTACTGGTCAAGTTGATGGTGCTAGCCAAACTGTGGCAAAGATGAAATCAGACATTGAAGCTGCACTTGCCACACTTAAAAAGCCAGCAACCCCAATTAGTTACTACCACGAATTAGATCCAACGTTCTATTCAGTAACTTCTTCAACTTACATCGGTCAGCTTTATGCAATGGCAGGTCTAGAAAACATTGCTGATGCCGCACCCGATGCATCAAGTGGTTACCCACAGTTATCAGCTGAATACATTGTGAAAGCCAATCCAGGATTAATTTTCTTGGCTGACACCAAGTGCTGCAGTGTTAATACTGCTGAACTTGCAAAGCGCCCAGGCTTTTTGGCACTTGATGCAGTTAAGAATGGATCAGTTGTAGAACTAGATGATGACATCGCTAGCCGATGGGGTCCAAGAACTGCTGACTTATTTAAAGCAATTGTTGATGCAGTAAATAAGGTGGCTGCTTCTTAAGCAGCAATAACCATGACGGCAATTGCGACAGTGCGTAAATTACCAAGTGCAACTTGGTTGATTAGTGCTGTCGCAGTTGCCGTAACTGTTGTAATAGGGCTAAGTGTTGGCGCAGTTGCAATCCCTCCAATGGATGCATTTAAAGATGTGCTTTCGCACTTAACCAATGGCAAAGTTGTAAGTCCGCTTTCGGAAACTGATTCCACAATAATTTGGGATCTGCGTTTGCCTCGAGTACTACTTGCACTTGTGGTTGGCTCAATGCTTTCAAGTGCAGGCTGTGCTTACCAAGGTGCATTTCGAAATCCACTTGCTGATCCATATCTATTAGGTGTTTCAGCTGGTGCAGGTCTTGGCGCAACAATTGTGATTTTCACAAGATCTGAAAACTCTCGCTGGGAATTACCGCTTGCAGCTTTTGTCGGCGCACTTGCTGCGGTGATGCTCACTTACTTATTGGGTCGTTCAGCAATTGTTGGTAGGTCTTCAACTTCGCTTGTGTTAGCTGGCGTTGCGGTTGCAAGCATGTTGACTGCGCTTCAGACACTTTTACAGCAACGAAACACCGACAAAATTCGTGAAGTTTATTCATGGGTCCTTGGTCGGCTTTCAACTGCAGGCTGGGGCGACTTAAGGCTTGTTACGCCGTACATCCTTACTTGCATTGCAGTTTTGATTCTTTATCGCCGAGTTCTAGACATCTTTTCTGTTGGTGATGAAGAAGCCCACACCATGGGGCTTGCTGTTGGTAAAGCGCGCGCGGCAATTATTGTTGCGGCCTCCCTTGGTACCGCAGCGGCAGTTTCAGTCACTGGCTTAATTGGATTTGTTGGCATCATCGTGCCCCACACTGTTCGCTTAGTTGTTGGCCATAGTTACCGAGCGCTTTTGCCTCTTGCCACAATTTTTGGTGGTGTGTTTCTAGTCTTGGCAGATGTTATTGCCAGAACTGTTTTGGCTCCGCAAGAAATATCAATCGGTGTGGTCACAGCCTTAATCGGGGCACCGTTTTTCTTATTCATTTTGGGCTCAAGTAAGCATGGTTCGATTACATGACGACTTTAAGCATTGCAAATCTAAATGTGAAACTTGGCAGCAACTATGTCGTTCAAAATTTTTCAGTTGAACTTTCGGTCGGCGATTGGGTTTGTGTAATTGGACCAAATGGTGCTGGCAAATCAAGCATGCTTCGAGCTCTTGCAGGAATTGTTGAATCAACTGGCGAAATGCACATTGATCAA
>JBEGOT010000085.1:0-2774 GCA_041181865.1 Actinomycetota bacterium
AAAATTCTTGGTTCTTTAGTCGCTCTTTATGAACACATCGTGTTTGTTCAAGGAATTTTGTGGGGGATTAACTCATTTGATCAATGGGGTGTTGAACTTGGCAAAGAAGTAGCTAATTCAATCTCGCCTTACTTAACCAACTCAGATGAAGTTTCTAAATTTGATCAAGCCACGCAGGCTGCAATTTTGGATTACCGAAACAAACGTTAATTACTTTTCGCGGCGGCGAAGGTAACGTTCAAATTCTCGGGCGATAGCTTCACCAGATGCCTCTGGTAATTCAGCAGTGTCTTGAGTTTCTTCAAGCGTTCTGATGTATTCAGCAACCTCTTCATCTTCAGTTGCTAGTTCTTCTACACCTGTTTGCCAGGCTCTGGCATCTTCGACTAAATCAAGTACTGGAATCGAAGTGTCCAAAACATCTTCAAGCCCACGAATAAGAGCAAGCGTTCCCTTTGGACAAGGTGGAGCGCCAACATAATGTGGCAATGCTGCCCAGATTGATGCAGTTGCAATTCCACGTTCTTCGGCAGCGAAAGTTAATGCCGAAATAATTCCTGTAGGACCTTCGTAGTGTGAAGTTGTGTAGCCAGTTAGATTTTGAATTTCTGGATTAACCGATGTTCCATTGACTGGAACTGGGCGAGTATGCGGAACTTCAGCCAACATCGATCCAAGAGTAATTAGAACAGCGCCTTCAGGATCCCCGATTTGGTCAATTAGAAGATTTGAAAATGAAGTCCAGCGCATGTTTGGTTCATCACCCTGGATAAGAAATATTTTTGTATTAGCTAAAGTCTGCGCTGTGGCTGAATAGATCTTTGTACCAGGCCACGAAAGTTCACGAACTCCATTGACATCAGTACTTATTTCAGGTCGATTAAACGTAAAGTCATAAAAATCATCTGTTGGAATTTCATAAACCTGCTGTCCATCCCAAACTTCAATCAAATGACTTATTGCATCAGTTGCAGACGCACCTGCATCACTCCAGCCACCAAATGCTGCGATCACCACAGTTGTTTCAGCTGGGAAGTTGGGTTTCAAACTCAAGTTATTCCTTTTAATTGCGCTAACCAAGACTACCTTGAGGCGTTGGTTGGTTATGAATACTGGAAGAATAGGTCAATGCGTAATTCTGGAGTCTTTAGTGCCGGTGATCGGGTTCAGCTAACCGATAACAAGGGCCGTAAGTACACCGTTTTACTTGAGGCTGGAAAATCCTTTTTCACAACTCATGGTGGGATCGCCCACGACGATTTAATTGGCAAGCCAGAGGGTAGTGCTGTTACCTCAACTGGAAACATGATTTACCTTGCGCTTCGACCGCTACTTACAGATTTTGTTTTATCTATGCCACGAGGCGCAGCAGTTATTTATCCAAAAGATGCAGCTGCGATCGTTGGTTTTGCCGACATCTTTCCTGGCGCAACAGTTGTTGAAGCTGGCGTAGGTTCAGGCGCCCTTTCTTGTTCGCTAATCAGAGCCATCGGTGCAACTGGTCACCTGCATAGCTTCGAACGTCGTGAAGACTTCGCAAAAATTGCGCAGAAGAATGTAAAAACATTCTTTGGAGAACTTCCATCAAATTGGGATGTTCACTTAGGCGATCTACAAATTGAAGCAGCCAAACTTGCTGATCAAAGTGTTGATCGAGTTATTTTGGACATGCTTGCTCCGTGGGAATGTATTGATGAAGTTGCCCGCATCCTTAAACCAGGTGGAGTTCTAATGGTTTACGTTGCAACCACAACGCAAATGTCTAAAGTTGTTGAGGATCTTCGAACCTCAAAGGGTTTCACCGATCCACATGCTGAAGAACTCATTCAGCGGCCATGGCATGTTGAAGGTCTGGCTGTTCGCCCAGATCACCGCATGCAGGGTCACACTGGGTTTTTGGTGACCACGAGACGCTTGGCACCTGGCACTGTATTGCCACCACGACGAGTTCGCCCTGCTAAAGGTGCAGAAACTGCTCCATTAGAAGTAAAGTCAGAGAACGAGGAGTAGTCGCAGTGTCTGAAGTAACTTCACAAACAGATCAAACGCGAGCTCTGCATGCCAAAATCGATGAACTGGCAGACAACAATCAAAAACTTGCCGCAACTTTGCGCGATGCACGCGAACAAATAATTGGACTTAAGAACGAAGTCGATAAATTAAGTGCGCCACCAAATGGCTATGCGACATACTTAGGCCAAGCAGGTAATGGCCTGGTTAATGTCATGGTAAATGGACGCAAAATGCGCGTTGAAATTGCTCCAAGTCTTAATTTGGAATCATTAAAACCTGGGCAAGAAGTGATTCTTAACGAATCAATGAACGTTGTTGTGGCGGGTCAATATGAATCACATGGAGAAATGGCGACATTCCATGAATTATTGCCCGATGGAGAGCGTGCCATTGTCATTGGTCGATCAGAGGAAGAACGAATCGTTCACTTGGCAGAACCTTTAAGAGCTGCTGTTCTTAAACAAGGCGACAGTCTTTTATATGACACACGTTCTGGTTTCGCCTTTGAGCTAGTAAATAAGTCTGAAGTTGAAGAACTTATCCTTGAAGAAGTTCCAGACATTAACTACACCGACATCGGTGGTCTTGGTCCACAGATCGAACAAATTCGCGATGCAGTTGAATTACCGTTCTTGCACCGCGACCTTTACAAAACTTACGAACTTAAAGCACCAAAGGGCATCTTGCTTTACGGTCCTCCAGGTTGCGGCAAGACATTAATTGCAAAAGCAGTAGCGAATTCACTTGCAAAGAAAGTTACT
>JBEGOT010000086.1:0-6977 GCA_041181865.1 Actinomycetota bacterium
CCATATGCGTTCACATTCTGACCAAGCAACGTAATTTCTAGAACACCTTGGTCAACTAGAACTTTAATTTCATTCAAGATGTCAGCCGGGCGACGATCTTTCTCACGGCCTCGAAGTGCTGGGACGATGCAAAATGTGCAGGTGTTGTTACAGCCAACACTTACCGATACCCAACCAGAATGAGCGGCGTCTCGTCTTGCTGGAAGCGTTGACGGAAAAGTTTCAAGCGACTCAACAATTTCAACTTGGCCCTCTTGTTCAATACGGGCACGTTCCAACAAAATTGGCAGGGCATCAATGTTGTGCGTGCCAAAGACCACATCAACATAAGGTGCTTTTGCCAGGATTTCACCACGGTCTTTTTGGGCAAGGCATCCACCAACAGCAATCTGCATGCCCTTGTTCTTTAACTTGATTGGTTGCAGATGGCTAAGCGCGCCATAGAGTTTGTTGTCGGCGTTCTCACGAACAGCACAAGTATTAAAAACAATGACATCGGCTAATTTGCCCTCTTCGGCTGGAACATAACCAGCAGATTCAAGCAAGCCAGCGAAACGCTCAGAGTCATGAACGTTCATTTGGCAGCCCATAGTGCGCACTTCATAAGTGCCCAAGTTTGGCTGGTTAGTGGTTAATGTCACCTGATAATTCTAGGCAAGATTAGCTAGGGCTTGATCCGCTAGAAAATCTGGATCATTTAATTGCTCACGGATCACTTTGGTGGCAATCCCTGCGTGATAACCCTTCCGGGCCAAAAGTCCAAAGAGCCTTCGCTGCATCACGTCTCGTTCTAGGTTTTTCATCGAACGAAGTTTCTTAATAACCAGCTCAGTTGCCATTTGATATTCATCAGCTTCACTTATTTCACCAAGGGCAACTTCGATGTATTCATCGCTTATCCCCTTTTTGCGTAGTTCCATCTTTAGAACAGATCTGGAAACTTTTTTGGTTAAGCAACGACTTCTAACAAACATCCCCGCATAAGCAAGGTCATCGATTAAGCCAACTTCAGTAAGTCGATCTAGAACCGGGCCTGCTACCTCAGGAGCCACTTTTCTCTTGGCTAGAGATTCTTCTAATTGCTTTCTTGATTTTGGTGCCATCGACAGCTGGCGAAGTGCGATGTTTCGAGCAACTGAAAATGGATCAGCCTCGGGGTTTTCCTTTAGATCCACTTTCGTGGAATCTAAAGAATCACCTTCCGAGGCTGCCGTTTTCATCTAATTACTCTTAGGGGGAAAGTAATTAGTCTTCGTCTGCAAACTCTGAATCGTCTGCATCCAAATCTTCTACTGGTGGCACAACACTTAGTTCAGCCTTGTTAGCGCCAACGCCAAGCTTTTCTTTGATCATGCGTTCTAGTTCAGTTGTTAATGCTGGGTTGTCCTTTAGGAACGCACGAGCATTTTCTTTACCCTGACCTAGTTGGTCACCTTCGTAGGTGTACCAAGCGCCAGCTTTGCGAACAAAGCCTTCTTCAACAGCCATGTCAAGAATTCCACCTTCACGTGAAATACCTTCACCGTAAAGAATGTCGAATTCTGCTTGCTTGAAAGGTGGTGCAACCTTGTTCTTAACCACCTTTACGCGAGTGCGGTTACCAACTGGTTCTGCGCCATCTTTAAGAGTTTCAATGCGACGGATGTCTAAGCGAACAGAAGCATAGAACTTCAAAGCTTTACCACCGGTTGTTGTTTCAGGTGAACCGAACATCACACCGATTTTGTCGCGAAGCTGGTTAATGAAGATCGCAGTGGTGTTATTGGTGCTTAGCGCGCCAGTAATCTTGCGAAGTGCTTGAGACATCAAGCGAGCTTGTAGGCCCATGTGGCTATCGCCCATTTCGCCTTCGATTTCAGCGCGTGGCACAAGTGCTGCAACTGAGTCGATCACGATTAGATCAAGTGCACCTGAGCGAATAAGCATGTCAGCGATTTCAAGTGCTTGTTCACCAGTGTCTGGCTGGGAAACCAAAAGATTGTCGATGTCTACGCCAAGTTTCTTTGCATATTCTGGATCGAATGCATGCTCAGCATCAACAAAAGCAGCGATTCCACCTGCTGCTTGAACGCTAGCGATTGCATGGATTGCAAGAGTTGTTTTACCTGATGATTCAGGACCGTAAATTTCAACAACGCGACCACGTGGCAAACCGCCAATACCTAGAGCGATGTCCAGTGCGATTGAACCAGTTGGGATTGCTTCAACGGTTGGGCGTTCTTCTTCGCCAAGTTTCATAATTGAGCCCTTGCCGAACTGACGTTCGATCTGGGCTAACGCGGTTTCAAGAGCCTTTTCGCGATCAGATGTTGCTTTGATTGCTTCTTTAGCTTCTTTAGAGGCTTTTGCTGCAGCCATTTTGTACTCTCCTACTTTTCTTAACGTGTTTTGGGAATTCACACGTTAGGTACGAGCTCTGACAATCACTAGATGTACTTTGCACCTGTGGAGCGTTTGAACCTGTGTCCGGCTTCCCAGTGGACACAGGGTCTTTGCCCCAGCGGCCTTACATCTATTGATGTTTTGATCGCGTAGAGACAATCTATCGAACATGTGTTCGAATAGGCAAGGACCAAGCCTTTCGGCGTGTCTAGAGGTTACCTAGATTCGAAAATGGCCTGCTTTTGGGCAAACCAGGAATCAAAACCACCCTGGTTCATCAAAGTCACCATCTCTTGCATGGCTTCAAGGTGTGGCCCATCACTTTGCTGGGCCATTTGCTGCCCATGCTGCTGACTTAACTGGGCTATCTCTTCAAACGTTTGGGCTTGAAATACTTCAGAGCAAGCGCCGCCAAGTTCAAGGCAAGTCATCGATTTCATGACTCAAAGTTAGCGGTATTTAGGGTGCAAATCTAAGGTCTGGTGAACGGCGCGCCAAACGGTCTGGGTGTCTTCACCTTCGGCCAAAGCCTGGTCGACTGTTTTGCCTTCAAGGGCCGGAATGTGAAAGTCTGCAGCCCAGGATCTGGCATATGAACTGCCAAGGGCAGCTTCCATTCGTTCCCAGAAATCAGTTAGACGCACGCTTAAAGCCTATTGACGATTAAAGAAACCGCCAAAGAATCGCTTAACTGAATCGGTAAGTGTCTTCACTGTTTCGACAAAGCCACCACCTTCTGGGGCGATGGTTTCATACCCATCGGCCACAAGTGCAGCTTCAATATCGGCATCTAGGTTTTCGGTGACCTGCTGGTCAGATTCGTAAGTAAAAGTTTTCCAATTCTCAATTGCGACCTCGGAGGCTGCTTGGCTATCAAAGCGCTCTTGAATCTTTGTAAGTTTAATTACAAGATCATTGACTCGACTTGAGACAAATTCAGTTCGAATGTTTACAAGCCCTGTTGCAAGGTTCCAGCCATCTGTTGCAGTTTGTGAAGGAATCAGTTTTTGTTTGACCGTTGTTGTGCCGCTAACATCAACATGCGTTGAGCCCATGTCAAAAGTTCCATCATTACTATCAAATGTCACATCTGGGCCATGCCAGCCAGCCACGTTTCCATCGGCTGTGGCCCTGGTCTGAAATCGAAGCAAACAGCCTGCAGGACATCCCATGTATTCACTTGGCATGCGACCACCCCAAGCGTTGAAGGTTTCAATAGTGGCAACAATTACCCCATGCACTACACCAGTTCCTGGATGGACTACTGCCCACCCACCAACGCCTTGTGAAGCTTCGGTTGGAGGTGTGTAAGGGGCTACCGGAATGTCATAAATCGAAGCAGGCGCTGAAGTGGAAGCCTCAGGTGATGGTGATGCATCATCAGCAAATGCTGGGCTTGGGAAAAGTAATAAAAGAGCAACCAGAATTCGCTTCATGATTGCACCACCTAAAATCTGTTTGGTGCTTTCAGTCTACGTGGCGATTAGGCAACAGAGAAAGCGTTGCGCTTAGTGGCCAAAGCTTCACGGCGGGCAACTTCAGCTGCCACCCCAACAAGTAATTCAGAAAGCGGGGTATCAAGTGCGTGGGCAATCGAGGCCAGCAGTTCTGAAGAAGCTTCTTTTTGACCGCGTTCAACTTCGCTTAGGTAGCCAAGTGAAACCTGGGCCAAATTAGAGACCTGGCGCAGAGTGCGCTTTTGTTCCATGCGACGGCGGCGAAGTTCTTCACCAATAACCTGACGCAGCAAGACCACTTTCTTACCGTAACTAGGTTCGGTTGCACTAGGTGCAGCAATCTTTACGGTGTGGGTAAGGGCCTTGTTAATTTCGGCCTGAAGCACGTCATCAACGGTTAATTCTTTTTTCATGTTCATCATGGTGCTTTTTCCAACCTCGCTTGTATCCAACTTATTCCCTACCCAAAAACCCTTATTTTTAAAGGAAACTAAGCAGTAATTCCAGGGCGGCGGCCACTGTTTCTTGCCTTATTTCATCCCTAATCTCAACTGGCTGGCTGCTAATCGGGTTGATGTGCAATTCTTCGACCGCTGAATCAACTACGGAGCCATCTTTATCGCGCTGCACACAGGCCACAAATACCGTGCCTGGCGCCTTACCATCTTGCCAATCAGGGCCAGCAACACCGGTTACCGCTAGACCAAATTCGGCACCAAGTTTGTTTGCAACACCAGCTGCCATGGCCAGCGCGACATCTGCCTGAACAGCCCCACCGCTTTCAATTAATCCAGCTGGCACTTCAAGGAGTGAGACTTTTAAATCACTTGCATACGAAACGATGCCACCGCGAAATGATTTTGACGCACCTGGAATTGCGGTGATCGCTTCGCCAATCGCACCGCCAGTAACTGATTCAGCGGTTGCAACCGTGCGACCATTTAGCGCATAAACAGTTGTTAACGCTAATGAAGCTAAATCGGTTTCCATTACTGTTCTACCCAGCGTTTAGTCGCTCTTAGTTAAAGCTCTTGCTTTAACAACATAGTCAATCCCAGTGACAACAGTTAACACTACTGCTAAATACATAACTGTGACTGGGAAGAATTCAAGCACGCTTGGCAGCGGTAATAAGTAGGCCACAATCGTGATATTTTGACTTAACGTCTTCGCCTTTCCGCCACGGCTTGCTGGAATAACCCCTTTTCGAATCACGATGAAACGAAGTAGGGTAACCAATACTTCACGAAACAAAATAACAACTGTCATCCACCAAGGAATTACCCCAAGGATTGATAGGCCAATAAATGCTGCCCCGGTTAAAGCCTTATCGGCAATTGGGTCAGCAATCTTGCCCCAGTTTGTTATTTGGTTATGTTTGCGCGCTAAATAACCATCTAATACATCGGTCATTGCTGCAAAAAAATAAAAGCTGCCAGCAATCCATTGGTTTGTGGTTGAGCTTTCAAATCTAGTTAAGGAATAAATGAAAACCGGAACAAGTACTAGCCGAAAGCCAGTTAGCGCGTTAGGTAGATTCATCTATTTAGCCGCGACTATTCACCACGAAGCATGGCAAGGGTTCCTGGAAGATCTTCAGCAGTGATTAATACTTCACGTGCCTTCGATCCTTCAGATGGCCCAACGATGTTCCGAGATTCCATCAAGTCCATTAAGCGACCAGCTTTAGCAAAGCCAATACGAAGTTTTCGCTGAAGCATTGAAGTTGAGCCAAACTGGGTTGAAACAACTAGTTCCACGGCTGCTAGTAATTCATCAAGATCGTTGCCGATGTCGCCATCAACTTCACGCTTAGCGGCAACTGGAGCTGTGATGTCTTCGCGGTATTGCGGATCCATTTGAGTTTTTGCGTGAGCAACTGCGCTTCTAATTTCAGCTTCAGTTACCCATGAACACTGGATGCGAATTGGCTTGCTCATACCCATCGGCAGGAATAGACCATCGCCTTGGCCAACAAGTTTTTCAGCACCTGGTTGATCCAAAATAACGCGGCTATCAGCAAGGCTTGAAGTTGAGAATGCCAGACGGCTTGGCACATTTGCCTTAATTAAACCTGTCACAACATCTACTGATGGCCTTTGGGTAGCAAGCACTAAGTGAATACCTGCAGCGCGGGCTAGCTGAGTGATGCGAACAACTGAATCTTCGACATCGCGCGGGGCGACCATCATCAAGTCAGCTAACTCATCAACAACGACAAGTAGATATGGGTAAGGGCGAAGAACGCGCTCAGAACCTGCAGGTGGTGTTACTTTTCCTGCTTTAACTGCCTTATTGAAATCATCAACGTGACGGAAACCGTATGCTGCTAGATCGTCATAGCGAGCTTCCATTTCTTTAACTACCCAAGCAAGTGCGTCAGCAGCTTTCTTCGGGTTAGTAATAATCGGGCTGATTAAGTGTGGAATGCCTTCGTAAGCGGTTAGTTCAACGCGCTTTGGATCGATAAGAACCATGCGAACTTCATCTGGGGTTGAGCGCATCAAGATTGATGTGATCAAAGTATTCATGCAGCCTGATTTACCAGCGCCAGTTGCACCGGCTACAAGTAAATGTGGCATCTTGGCAAGGTTGGCAACTGTGAAGCCACCTTCAACGTCTTTACCAAGACCAACAAGCATTGGATGTTCATCAGCATTTGCTTCACCACTGCGAAGCACGTCCCCTAGCGAGACAACTTCGCGGTCGGTGTTTGGAATTTCAATACCAATCGCACTCTTGCCTGGAATCGGTGAAAGGATGCGCACGTCATCGCTTGCAACCGCATAAGCAATGTTCTTGCTAAGCGCTGTCACGCGTTCAACTTTTACCTTTGGGCCAAGTTCAACTTCATAGCGAGTAACTGTTGGACCACGTTGGAATCCAGTCACAGTTGCGTCGATTTCAAACTGTTCGAGCACTTGGGTTAGCGCTTCAATAACCACATCATTGGCTTTAGTGCGCTCTTTAGCAGCGGCGCCCTTCTTGAGTAGCTCAAGTGGTGGAAGTTTGTAGTTAAGGCTTGAGGCAAGTGGTAGCTGAACTGGCTTTGCAGTTGGAGCCGGCGTGCTGTGCACAACTGGCTTCACTTGAACTGGCGGGGTTGTCGGCAAGTCGATTGCTACAGTGGCCTGTTCA
>JBEGOT010000087.1:0-8781 GCA_041181865.1 Actinomycetota bacterium
AGATTTAAAGTTTGGCAAACTTCACTTGCGGCAACCAGGTGTGCGATATGAATTGGGTCAAAAGTTCCACCCATTAATCCGATTCGCATTAAGCCTCAATATTTCAAAAAATAACTTGCACTTCCAAAGTGCTTTCACCTAACAGCCTAGTAAATAACTAGATTTGAGTTAAATTAGGAAAATCATGGAACAAGTTGACCACATAGTCATTGGCGCTGGAGCCATGGGACTGGCAACTGCATGGCAATTGGCAAGCCGTGGACGTGAAGTATTAGTTCTAGAGCAATTTGAACTTGATCATAAATTCGGAAGTTCACACGGAGAAACGAGAATCTTCCGTGTTTCCTACCGCGATCCGCTTTACACAAATCTCGCTTTGGAAAGTATCAACTACTGGCGCGCTCTAGAGAGTGAAACAAATTCAGTGCTACTTGAGCAAATTGGCCAGATCGATCATGGCCAAGAAGAAGCATTAAGCGATGTTGAAAATGCATTAGCTCGTCATGGTCTTAAATCTGAATCACTTTCAGTTGAGCAGGCTAAAGAAAAATGGCCGGGAATGGAATTTCAAAATCGCATTGTGTTTAGCCCTGATGGTGGCAGATCAAATGCAGCGCGTACACAAGAAAATTTAGCCAAGCGCATTGTCGAACTTGGCGGCAAAATCCAAGCCAATACTAAAGTTCTCGACATTAAAATTCAGAACTACACCGCAACTGTGATTACAAATAAAAATGAATTCCAAACAAAATCTTTAGTTGTCGCAGCTGGCGGTTGGATTGGAAAACTTGTTGGCGAACTAATTGAATTGCCGAAGATCTCGATTGATGCTGGGCAACCCGCTCACTACCTACCGATCAAGGAATTAGATTCCCAAAAATACTGGCCAAGTTTTATTCATCACGGCGGCCAAAAGCGGGTTGAAACAAATCTGGCATTTAGTGCTTATGGATTGTTCACACCTGGTGAAGGTATGAAAGTTGGTACCTGGGCCAATACTCCACCGATTGATCCAGACAACCGTGACTTTTCTCAAAATGTTGAATTATTAAATAACCAAAATAAATACGTAGAGCAATGGTTTCCAGGTTTACAGATCGATACAGCAAAAACAATCAGTTGTGTTTTTACAAACACCCCTGATGAACATTTTGTATTGGATCGAATTGGGCCGTTAACTATTTGCTCGCCATGCTCTGGCCACGGTTACAAATTTGTGCCAATAATTGGAAAAATTACAGCTGATTTAGCAATGGGTGGAACTCAAAAAGTTAGCCAATGGAAACTTCCAGGCAATTAATCTTCTAGTTCGTCTTCACCAAGATCTAATTCATCAAGTTCGATCGGTTCACCAGTTCCATACTGACGCTCACGATGTGCTGCTAAACGCTCGGCTGCACCTGGACGATTGTTATCGAGAAGGCGTTCATCAGTTCCACGTGGACCCTGATGCAGTTCAACAAGAGTTGGTTGCCAGTCAAAGACAACAGCATTCTCATGTCCACCAATTAACACTTCGCTACCTGCAACTGCGCCAGCTTTAGCCAAGGCGACTTCGATACCTGCTCTTGCCAATCTGTCAGCAAGGTAGCCAACTGCTTCATCGTTAGAGAAATCTGTTTGACGAACCCAGCGCTCTGGTCGTTCTCCACGAATGCGGTAGCGGACATGGTCGCCAGCATTTTCGACTGTCACTGTGAAACCGGTGTCATCAACTGACTTAGGTTTAACCAAAACGCGTGGACGACTTTCGGCAGCTAGAACTGCAGCTTGGCGAGCATCTTTAACAATCTCAGCCAGCGCGAACCCAAGTTCACGTAAGCCTTCATGGCTAACTGCTGAGACTAAAAATGTTCGATAGCCACGAGCATGCAAATCTGGAAGGACAATTTCAGCTAAGTCGCGACCTTCAGGAATGTCGACTTTATTTAAAACAACAATTCGTGGACGATCAGCTAAGCCACCGTATTGGGCAAGTTCGTGCTCGATTGCATCTAAATCGCCAACTGGATCGCGACCTGGTTCTAAAGTGGCGCAGTCAAGCACATGCACAAGCGCGGCACAACGTTCGATGTGACGAAGGAATTCAAGCCCAAGACCTTTGCCCTCACTTGCACCCGGAATTAATCCCGGCACATCAGCCATGGTGAAAACCATGTCACCTGAGCGAACAACACCAAGGTTAGGTTCCAAAGTTGTAAAAGGGTAATCAGCAATCTTTGGTCTGGCAGCTGACATGGCAGCAATCAGTGAAGACTTACCAGCGCTTGGAAAACCAATCAGGCCAACATCAGCAACAGTCTTTAATTCAAGAACAACATCGCGAGAAACACCTGGTTCACCAAGAAGAGCGAAGCCAGGGGCGCGACGTCTAGTTGACGCAAGTGCAGCATTGCCTAATCCCCCACGACCACCTTCAGCGATAACAAACCTGGTTCCAGCGCCAACTAAATCTGCAAGAACTGTTCCGTCACTTAACGAAACAACTGTTCCCTCGGGAACCGGAAGTTCTAGGTCAGGGCCAAATGCTCCATTTTTGTGATCACCATGTCCTGGCTTTCCGTTGGTTGCACTGCGATGTGGACTGCGGTGGTAATCAAGCAATGTCGTTACAGCTGGTTCAACAACTAGAACTACGTCGCCACCTTTGCCCCCGTTACCGCCATCAGGACCACCAAGTGGTTTAAATTTCTCGCGATGAACCGAAGCACAGCCGTGGCCACCATCGCCTCCAGCGACATGAAGTACTACGCGATCAACGAATGTAGTCATGTAGTACTCCTTTCAAAAGAAAAGCGGGCCCGATAAGTGGGCCCGCCAATCGAATTTTTTCTTTTAGTTTATTCCGGAAATTTTCTTATTCTGGAACAACGTTGATTACGCGGCGGCCGCGACGTGAACCGAATTCAACCGCGCCAGCTGCAAGTGCAAATAGTGTGTCATCGCCACCACGGCCAACATTGTTGCCTGGGTGGAAGTGAGTTCCACGTTGACGAATGATGATTTCACCAGCGTTAACTAGTTGGCCACCGAAACGCTTCACACCTAAACGCTGTGAATTTGAATCGCGACCGTTACGGGTACTGGAGGCACCTTTTTTATGAGCCATAGTTCACCTACTACTTCTTAGGCGCTGCTTTTTTAGCAGGCGCTTTCTTTGCTGGAGCTGCCTTCTTTGCAGGTGCAGCTTTCTTTGCTGGAGCTTTTTTAGCCGGAGCTTTCTTAGCTGCTACTGGAGCATCAGCAACCGGCTTTTCAGCTTTTGGTGCACTCACAGTTTTCTTAGCAGTCTTGTTAACAACTTTCTTGCCAGTCTTTGCAGCAATCTTGTCGCTAGCAGCAATCTTGTTTTCACCAATTGAGATGATCTGAACTTCAGTTAGAGCAGCGCGATGACCTGCACGGCGACGGTAACCGGTTTTGTTCTTGTAACGAAGGATTTCAATCTTCTTACCCTTGGTGTGATCAATTACTTCAGCTGTAACAACAACGCTGCTTGCCTTTGAATTGATCTTTCCGCCATCAACGATCATGACAGTTGGAAGAGTAAAAGTTTCGCCTGGCTTTGAACCAACGCGGTCAAGGCTAATTAGGTCGCCAACGGCAACTTTCTCCTGGCGGCCACCAGCACGAACGATCGCGTACACGAGTACTCCTTGCACTTCTTTTTAGGAAATCTTTGCTTATTGTTGCTTTTGGGCCAAAACCCTTAAAACGTAAGCCTCATAAGGTTACGGATTAAGTGGCCCTTGGGTCAAACTGAGGTTTTCCTACCCTTGGGCTACATCGGCTGACTCGTTGGCACCCTCGTAAACATCGCTATTTTCAGGGGTTTTTGCCGAATCAGATTCATTGGCATGAGGGTTATCAAACTGGCCATATTCAAGGACTTGGTCAAGGTTACGGTGTTTGTGCTTACCGCCCTTTTGACCGTCCATATTTATAACCACGCCACGACCGTTGCAGTGATCACAAGGTTCACTGAAAACTTCAAGAAGTCCTGCGCCAATGCGCTTACGGGTCATTTGAACTAAGCCAAGTGTTGAAACTTCAGCTACTTGGTGCTTAGTGCGGTCGCGACTTAAACATTCAATCAGTCTGCGGATAACTTGATCGCGGTTACTTTCAAGGACCATGTCGATGAAGTCGATCACGATGATGCCACCGATGTCGCGAAGGCGTAGTTGCCGAACAATTTCCTCAGCAGCTTCAAGGTTGTTCTTGGTAACCGTCTGTTCTAGGTTGCCACCTTGGCCGATGAATTTACCGGTGTTAACGTCAACAACAGTCATCGCTTCTGTTCGGTCAATCACAAGGGATCCACCTGATGGCAAGTACACCTTTCGATCTAGAGCTTTAGCTAGTTGCTCATCAATTCGGTATTCAGCGAATACATCTTTAGAGCCAACGTATTTTTCAACACGCTCAAGAAGATCTGGCGCTACATACTTAACATAGTTTTCAACGGTATCCCAAGCATCATCACCTGAAACCACAAGTTTCTTAACATCTTCACTGAAGATATCGCGAACTACCTTGATTGAAATATCTGGTTCGGCGTAAAGCATTGTTGGCGGGCTAGCTTGCTTTGCCTTGGCGTCAATGTCTTCCCATTGAGCAATTAAGCGCGCTACGTCGCTTTTTAATTCTTCTTCACTTGCGCCTTCAGCTGCAGTTCGAACAATTACGCCACCATTTTCAGGAACAACTTGTTTCAAGATGCTCTTTAGGCGTGAGCGTTCACGATCTGGAAGTTTGCGAGAGATACCAGTCATTGGGTTATTAGGTACATAAACCAAGAAGCGACCAGGAAGTGAAATCTGACTAGTTAGACGAGCACCTTTTTGACCAACTGGATCTTTAGTTACCTGAACAACAACTGTGTCACCAGTTTTAAGTGCTGTCTCAATTCGTTTTGGTTGACCATCAAGGCCAGCAGCATCCCAGTTAACTTCGCCTGCATAAAGAACTGCGTTGCGTCCCTTGCCAATATCAACGAACGCAGCTTCCATACCTGGAAGCACGTTTTGAACGCGGCCGACATAAACGTTGCCAATTAATGAACCACTACTTGATTGATTGATGTAGTGCTCAACTAATGTGCCATCTTCAACGACAGCGATCTGGGTGCGTTCACCTTGTTGGCGTACAACCATTACGCGTTCGACGTTTTCACGGCGCGCTAGGAATTCTGATTCAGTCAGAATTGGTGCACGGCGACGGCCATGGTCGCGGCCGTCACGACGACGTTGACGCTTGGCGTCAATTCTGGTTGAACTTGAATCACCTGAAACATGTCCATCACGATTACGTTTACGACTTCGCTTTAATGAAGTCTGGTTTTCTTCTTCGCTAGATTCTTCACTTGAATCAATCTCATCACTTTCAACTGATTCGGTTTCAGAGCCTTCTGGTTTTGGTCCACGGTTCTTACCCTTGCCACGACGATTGCGGTTGCGACGTGAGCCACGCTCTTCACCAGAATCTGAATCTGACTTGGTTGTTTCTACTGATTCAGATTCTTCTTTGGCTTTGACTGAATTCTTCTTTTGCGGTTTCTTGCTGCCACCCTTTTTAGTTGGCATTGATTCAACCGGAGCTGCCTGGAAAACTGGCGTAGCAATCGGCGCCTTCTTGCTTGTTTTCTTTGATTCGTCACCTTCAGTTGTCACATCAGCAGGTGGACCAGCAGGTCTTCCGGCAGCACGACGTTTAGGTTTTGATGTTTCTTTTTCCGACATATATGTCGTTCTCCTATCGCACTCATCAAATTGCGATAAACGCATTTGGTGAGCGATCACCCACGCTCGACTGGCGAGCGCATAAGCCTATGTAGTGACGATTATTCGAGCTACAAACTTGTCATTGGCTTCGGTCTAAGGCGAATGGATCGCCTACCGACCAGCCATCTTCAAGTAGTGGACCTTGGGCAAGTCGGGTAATCCGCGGTGGGATTTCAACTTTAAGATCCGCAACTTTTGTTAGAGCTGCTAGAACATCGTCTGGTCGAACAGCTGGCACGCCATGCCGAACGACTACAAGAAGTATTGCACAATCTGAGCCACTCTCAGTTACCCCATGAATTACGGCATTTCGGGCATCAAAAGTGCGAAGTCCTGACTTTGTCATGCGCTCAACCAGCACTTCGCCAGCAGCCATAAATTTGGCAAATGCGCTATCTAGTTCTTCATGACTGATTGCCGGCAACTCGATCTTCCAATGGCTAGCTTCAAGTCTTGCGACAAAATCCCCAGTTGTTGCCTCAACCACATCGATTACATCAAGGCCGGGTGGCAAAACTCGATCTAATACTTCGCGAACTTTATTTGGATCGCATTTTTCAACTACGCCAATTTCTACGTATTCAGCTTCCGAGGCAACACCAGTTGGCGCAGCATTGGCATAAGAAATCTTTGGGTGGGGTGAGAATCCTGCGCTGTATGCCATCGGCACACCTGCACGCCTCAGCGCACGTTCAAAAGCACGTTGAAAATCTCTATGTGAGGTGAATCTAAGTGGCCCACGCTTAGCATGTTTGACTCGAAGCTTTTGAACAGCGTGAACTACTTCGCGGCCTGGGTCACGCGCCACTAACGACAACCTCGGAGCGAACCGTTGGCAGTGGCATTAGTACTTGCTTAGTTGGGCCAATTTGGATCTCAGTTCCCATGTGATCACAAACACCACAGTCAAAACATGGTGTCCAGCGACAGTCATCGACTTCAACTTCACTTAGTGAATCTTGCCAATCTTCCCAAAGCCACTCTTTGTCTAAACCTGAATCAAGGTGATCCCATGGCAATACTTCAGCAAGTTCACGCTCACGAGTTGTGTACCAAGCAACATCAACTGGTTCATCGGCAAATGCAACTTCAGCAGCGCTCATCCAACGATCAAATGAAAAATGTTCACTCCAACCATCAAAACGGCCGCCATCACGCCAAACTTGTTCGATCACTTTGCCGACGCGGCGATCGCCACGAGATAACAAACCTTCAACAATGCCTGGCTTGCCATCGTGGTAGCGGACACCAATTGCTTTACCGAATTCTTTGTCATTGCGGATGGCATCGCGAAGTTTAAATAGTCGGCTGTCAGTTGTTTCATGATCAAGTTGTGCTGCCCATTGGAATGGTGTGTGTGGTTTTGGCACGAAACCACCGATTGAAACTGTGCAGCGGATGTCTTTACGACCTGATGCTGCTCGGCCTGCCTTGATGACTTCATGGGCTAGTTTTGCAATCTGCAATACATCTTCATCTTGTTCAGTTGGCAGACCACACATGAAATACAGCTTCACTTGGCGCCAGCCAGCACCAAAAGCTGCAGTGACAGTACGAATTAAATCTTCTTCAGAAACCTGTTTGTTGATTACTTTGCGAATACGTTCGCTGCCACCTTCAGGTGCGAAAGTTAAACCGCTTCGACGACCGTTTCTGGAAAGTTCATTTGCTAGATCAATGTTGAATGCATCAACACGTGTAGATGGAAGTGAAAGTGCAGTTTGAGTGTTCTCGTATCGATCAGCTAAACCTTTTGAAATCTCAGCAATTTCACTGTGATCAGCACTTGAAAGTGAAAGTAAGCCGATTTCTTCATAGCCAGTTTTCTGCAGACCGTTTTCAACCATCTGGGCAATTGTGGTCATTGAACGTTCGCGAACCGGACGAGTGATCATGCCTGCTTGGCAGAAACGACAGCCTCTGGTGCAGCCACGGAAGATTTCAACGCTCATGCGCTCGTGCACGCTTTCCGCGATTGGAACAAGTGGCGCTTTTGGATAAGGCCATTCATCAAGATCCATAACGGTGTGCTTTGCAACTCGCCATGGCACGCCTTGTTCATTCACAGTTACACGGCGAATCTGACCATCTGGTAAATACTCAACGTCATAGAACTTAGGAACATAAACCACGCCAGATTTGGCCAAACGAAGTAGTAATTCAGCGCGGCCACCAGTTGAACCAGCCTTCTTAAAGTCAGCAACGATGTCAGTGATTTTTAATGCTGCTTGTTCGCCATCGCCTAGGACTGCTGCGTCAATAAAGTTTGCAATTGGTTCAGGATTAAATGCCGCATGTCCGCCAGCAATAACAAGTGGATCGTTATCGCCACGATCTTTGGAATAGATTGGCACGCCAGCTAAATCGATGGCGTTAAGCATGTTGGTGTAGCCAAGTTCAGTTGAGAACGAAACTCCAAATAAATCAAAAGCGCCAACTGGGCGATGCGCTTCAACGGTGAACTGTGGCACGTTATTTTCGCGCATCAGTTTTTCAAGATCTGGCCAAACTGAATAAGTGCGCTCACAAAGTGCGTCAGCTCGTTCATTGATTACTTCATAAAGGATCTGAACGCCTTGGTTTGGTATTCCAACTTCGTAGGCATCTGGATACATCAAGCACCAGCGAACAATAACGTCATCCCAAGGTTTGGTCACAGCATTAAGTTCGCCGCCAACATACTGAACTGGCTTAGCAACTTTAGGTAGTAACTGTTCCAGCTGTGGGAAAACCGACTGGACGCTCATGCGCTTAGTCCTTAAAGGTTCGGGAAGAATAATTTGATTTCGCGGTCTGCCGATTCTTCTGAATCAGATCCGTGTGAAACGTTGAACTGAGTTTCAGTAGCAAGGTCGCCACGGATAGTTCCCATCGCAGCGTTAGCTGGATTGGTCGCGCCCATCATTTGGCGCCAAGCAGCAATTGCTTCGTTACCTTCGATAACAGCAGCCACAAGTGGGCCGCCTGTAATGAAGTCAACCAGGTCTTTGAAAAATGG
>JBEGOT010000088.1:0-7968 GCA_041181865.1 Actinomycetota bacterium
AAGTAGTTACACCTGTCACATCATCGCCAGCCATGATCGCATGTTGCACAGGAGCTGCGCCGCGCCAATGAGGCAAAAGTGAGAAGTGAACATTGATCCAGCCATGCTTTGGCACGTCCAGTAAGTCTTTTGGAACTAATCCACCAAAAGCCACAACAATCACAGCATCTAATCCAGCAACTTTGCTTGCCGCTTCACTTAACTTTGAAGTTTTAACAACTTCCAATCCGTGACTGGTTGCCATTTGGGCAACTGGACTAACCGCCAATTGCTGGCCTCTACCCTTTGGCGCATCAGGTCTAGTGATTACAAATTCAACGGTGTGATTTGAACTAAGCAGCGCGGACAGAGTTGGAACTGCTGCCTCTGGTGTTCCGGCAAAGGCAATTCGCATATTTAGAGCAGTCCGTTTGTTAGAGGGTGCGGGCTAACTTTGATGGTTGGCGCGTTACCAAACCAGTCAGATTCACGGATGTCTTTCATGGCAAGTTTTCTAGTTTCAGTATCCAAGCGATCGATAAAGACAATGCCATCAAGATGATCAGTTTCATGCTGGATAGCGCGAGCAAGTAAATCTGAACCTTCGATAGTTACTGGCTCCCCATACATGTTCATGCCTTTAGCAATCACACTTAGTGAGCGAATGCAGTCATAGGTAAGTTCAGGCAAAGATAAACAGCCTTCAGGGCCATCTTGAGTTTCTTTAGATAGATCAAGTTCAGGGTTAATTAAGTGACCAACAATGCCATCAACGTCATAAGTGAAAACTCGAAGAGAAACACCGATCTGCGGTGCGGCTAGGCCAGCACCTGGAGCATCTTGCATAGTTTCAGTTAGATCACGAACTAAATTACGCAATTCCTTATCAAATACGGTTACTTCAGCTGCCCGGGTTGTTAATACCGGATCACCAAATAAACGGATCGGTTGAATTGCCATGTTTAGAGTTTATCTGGATCTATCCGCACATTAACTGTTCCACCTTTTTTGCGCGTGCTGCGAACTGCAGTTGCGCGCTTTAGTTCAAGTGAAAGCGCTAAGCCAAGTTTCTTGGGAACGCTAAGTAGCAATCTGACTTGACCATCATTTGTTGGAACGGGACCGCGAGTAACAGTTCCCTCCGGTAGTTTGCTAATTGAAACCAAATCATCGATATCTACTTGTTGGCCTGTTAGCGCAGCCAACTTAACTGCTGGTGGAAGCGAAGTTTGGGTGCGTAATTCAAATTCCCGTTTTGCTAAACCTGCTGGATCATGCCGGATCAATGCCTGAACAGCTGGGTGCTCGCTTTCAGCAACCACCACAACTTCACCATTTGGCTTCACAAGTGACACGCATTCAGTCCACTTGCCGTAAGTATCTTGAACTGCATCTAAATCGTGGCGACTTAACATTCCGGTTCCATCAAGAATGATTAGCGCGCTGTATCCTCCATCAGCGACCGGTGCCGCCCCAGGTGTGGCAACAACAATCGCTGGCTTGTTATTTACTTCGCGCAATATGTGATCACTTGATGAATTACGCACCGGAATTCCAGGAAATGATCGACCAAATTCTTCGGCAGTTCGGCTACTGCCAATTGCAACTGCACGTAGATTTGATTTCTGGCATCGCTTACAAGACCAATTGGTTTCTATGTGACCACACAAGTAACAGATCGGACTACTTGAGCGTTCAGTTTGAAGTAATGCGCCACTACATTCAGTACAGGTCGCAAGATCTCGGCAGTTATCGCAAGAAAGCCTAGGCGCGTACCCAGTTCTAGCGACTAGAACAAGAACTGGTCCGCTCTTAAGTGCATCTTTAATTGTTTGCATTGCCATTGCTGGAATACGTGCACTTCTACCTGCTGGATCTTGCTTTAAGTAAGAATCATCTAATGCGCTTCGAACTCTTGGTGAGTTCTTTCTAATGTCTTCTCGGCTTCTAGCAACATGAACTGCCCATGGTTGTAGCGCGTGAGCTTCGACACTCATCGAAGCGCCAATCAGAACTAGCCCGCAGTTTTGTTTAGTACTTCGAAGTACTGCAACATCGCGGCTATTCCAATACGGGCTTTGTGGGTTCACGTGCGAACTATTCCAGTCATCCCAAAGGATTAACCCGGCTAAATCTTTTACTGGCGCGAATACCGCAGACCTCGTGCCAACCACAATCTGATTTGCTTCGCGCAGAACAGATAACCAATTTCGGTATCTTGCAGCTGGACCATCATCTGCGGCCAAGACAGAAATAGCACCCTTTGGTACGCCACGTTCAATAAGCGCTGCCACTACCCGATCGATAGCTGCTCGATCTGGCACAACAGCAATCGCGCCTTTCTTATTTGCCGCCACATTTATTAAATACTGCGAAATCAAAATCGCCGGGTCATCTTGCCCAGTTGTCACAATCGCCCTTGGCGCTTGGCCGGCAATCGTTCGGGTTAGAAGCGCTGAACCCCCAACATAGTTATCCCAAAGAGTTTTTGCGATTGCTTTTGGTGCTGGTGAAGTACTGAACTTTGTTTCTTCAGCACCAGCGTGACGGTTTGGCACGGCATTTCGAAGCACATCTGAAACTATTCCAGCATTTCGATCGGCAACTTCTTTGGCTAATTCAAGAATTTCTGGAAGTAAAACAATTTCTGGTGAGACCACATTTGTAAGGGCAGCTAATTCACCTTCATGATCTGTGGTTTGGCTACGGGAAACTAAATAGCCGTCAGTTAATCTGCCAGCAAAACGAATTCGGACCCTGACACCAGGCTTAGCCTGATCATCTAGTTTTTCTGGAACGGCGTAATCGAATAGTCGATCTAAATGCGGAAGTGGGCTATCGATTAAAACTTGAGCGATTGGAAAATTTGCTGCAATTGGAACCGCAGCTTTTGGTTTTTTAGCGACTTTAGTTTTTTTCGGAGCAGGCTTTTTGGTGGCCTGCTCCGAAACAAAACTTAACTGATCGCTCACGACTCCAAGATTACTTAGATTGCATTCTTAAGGTCAGCGGCGCGATCGGTACGTTCCCAAGTGAAGCCTGGGCGACCGAAGTGGCCATAAGCAGCAGTTGGGCGGTACTTAGTAACGCTGGTATTTAGTAATTCAAGGTCGCGAATAATCGCTGCAGGACGAAGATCGAAAACCTTCAAAATTGCTTGGCGAATGTCTTCTTCGGCAACTGTTGCAGTTCCAAATGTTTCAACAAAAACGCCAACTGGATGTGCTTTACCGATCGCATAAGCAACCTGAACTTCACAGCGCTTAGCAAGACCAGCGGCCACAACATTCTTAGCAACCCAGCGCATTGCATAAGCTGCTGAGCGGTCCACCTTTGATGGATCTTTACCAGAGAACGCGCCACCACCGTGACGAGCCATACCGCCGTATGTGTCAACGATGATCTTGCGGCCAGTTAGACCAGCATCACCCATTGGGCCACCAACAACGAACTTGCCAGTTGGGTTAACTAAAACTTTGAAGTTTGAAGTATCTAAATCGAACTTAGAAACAATCGGATCAATTACGTTCTTTTTAACTTCTGGTGCTAATTGCTTGTCTAGATCAATATCAGGTGCGTGCTGTGAAGAAACCACAACTGTGTCTAGACGAACTGGCTTGTCACCGTCGTATTCGATGGTTACTTGAGTTTTACCATCTGGACGAAGGTAAGCCATTGTGCCGTTCTTGCGAACTTCCGTTAGCTGTTCAGCTAAGCGGTGCGCAATTGTGATTGGCAGAGGCATTAATTCTTTTGTGTCATCGCTTGCATAACCAAACATCAAACCTTGGTCACCAGCACCCTGACGGTCTAGTGGGTCAGCTGAACCTGTTACGCGCTCTTCAAATGCATCGTCAACACCCTGAGCGATGTCAGGAGACTGTGCACCGATTGAAACAGAAATACCGCAGCTGTTTCCATCGAAACCTTTTTCAGATGTGTCATAACCAATTTCGTTAACAACTTGGCGAACAAGTGCCATTACATCTGCAAAACCATTTGTTGTAACTTCACCAGCAACGTGAATTTGACCTGTGGTCAACATGGTTTCAACAGCTACGCGGCTCTTTGGATCCTGAGCTAATAAATCGTCAAGAATAGCGTCAGAAATCTGATCCGCCATCTTGTCTGGGTGACCCTCAGTTACTGATTCTGAGGTAAATAGTCGACCTGACATTAAGGCACCTTTACTGGTAGTTCGAATACGTTCTTGCAAATTTGAAGATGTGCGTGATTAGTTTAATGGATTGCTTTAGCGATGACGTTAATGACCTGGTCGGCGACGACAAGTTTTGAACTGGTTGGTACTTCAACGCTTGCCTTCGGTTCACGAGTCAAGATCACAACCGCATTGTCATCTGTGCCAAAGCCTTTATTCTTGCCAACTTCATTAACCACAAGCGCATCACATCCCTTGCGCTCTAGCTTGGCAAAACCATAATCAAGCGCCGAGCCCTTGTCATCGCCAGTCTCAGCAGCGAAACCGACGATGTATTGCCTTTGCGATTTATTTGCAACAAGGTTTTTCAAGATATCTTCGGTTTGGATTAGCTCAATTATTGGTGCGCTAGCATCATCAGATTTTTTAATCTTGCTTGAAACATAATTTTTTGGTGTGAAATCTGAAACAGCTGCAGCCATGATCACAACATCAGTATCTTTGGCAGCGCTCTTCACTGCGCCTGCTAATTCACCAGCAGTTTCAACATTAACTATCTTCACGCCAAGTGGCGCAGCCACAGTTGTATTAGCGCAAATCAATGTAACTTCTGCCCCGCGATCACGAGCCACTTGGGCAAGTGCAAAACCTTGTTTCCCACTTGACCTATTTCCGATGAAGCGTACTGGGTCTAAGTATTCGCGAGTTCCACCGGCTGTAATTAAAAACTTTTTGCCCTGTAAATCTTTATTACCTGTAGCAACTTGAGCAAGGGCTACTTGGGCGATCTGTTCAACTTCTGGAAGGCGACCTGGACCACTATCGCTTCCAGTTAATCTGCCAACTGCAGGATCGATAACTGTGATGCCACGGGCGCGAAGCTTTGCGACATTTTCTTGAGTTGCACTGTTTTCCCACATTTCAGTGTGCATTGCGGGCGCGAAAACAATCGGACACTTTGCAGTTAACAAAATGTTGGTTAGTAAATCATTTGCAGCGCCAGAAGCTGTGCGCGAAATTAAATCTGCAGTTGCTGGAGCAACAAGTACTAAATCTGCATTTTGACCAAGGCGAACGTGCGGAACTTCAGCCACGTCATCCCAGACTTCACTGGTTACTGGATGGCCAGAAAGAGATTCCCAAGTTGCTTGCCCAACGAAGTTCAGCGCAGCTTTAGTTGGCACAACATGAACGTCATGGCCAGCTTCTTTTAATAAGCGAAGTAATGATGCAACTTTGTAAGCGGCGATTCCGCCACCAACACCAAGGACGATATTCATCCGAGGAACTCCTAATTAATTAGGAGGCAACTTCCTGTTCAACCGTTAACTTGCCTTGGTTGATTTCGCGAAGTGCGATTGAAAGTGGCTTTTCTTGTGCGCCTGATTCAACTAGTGGTCCTACGTATTCAAGTAGACCTTCACCTAGTTGTGAGTAGTAAGCATTGATCTGACGAGCACGCTTGGCTGCGTAGATAACTAATGCATACTTTGAGTCAGCGACTGCTAGTAATTCGTCGATCGGTGGGTTTGTGATGCCCTCAGGTGCGGCTGCAGTCACGTTAACTGACTCCTTTATTTTCAAAAAAGTTTTCGTAATTTAAAACTTCGTGGGGAAATTACTTGAAATATTGTATCAATTCAGAAGCTGCCCGATTTACCTCGTCATTTACGATAACTTCATCGAAAAATCCCTTAGATTCCAATTCTTTAAGGGCGGCATCAAGGCGAGCTTGTACTTGAGTCTGGCTCTCTGTTCCCCTACTGGCAAGGCGGGCTTCAAGATCAGCCCAAGTAGGTGGTTCAAGAAAAACAAGTAAAGCTTCTGGCATCGCTTCACGAATTTGTTTAGCACCTTGAACTTCAATTTCTAAAAGCACAGGTGTACCTGCTGCAAGCTTTTCTTCAACAGCATTACGCGGTGTGCCATAGCGATTGCCTGCGTAATTAGCCCATTCAAGTAATTGATTATCTTCAATCATTTGATCGAACTGCTCATCTGAAACATAAAAATAATTAACGCCATCAACTTCGCCAGGTCGCGGTGCACGAGTAGTTGCCGAAACAGATAGCCAGGTATTTGGCGCCTGGCGAAGCGCTTCTTTGATAACAGATGATTTGCCAACACCACTTGGTCCAGCAAGAACAACTAAATGTGCGGGCATAGCTGAAAGTTTACTAGCGAATGCTGTCAGCGATTTGGGCTGCAGCCACAGCCAAATCTGCACTTGCGGTAATCGGTCTGCCAATAACAAGTAAATCAGCGCCATCACTTAGCGCCTGTTGTGGCGTAGCGATGCGTTTTTGATCCCCAGCATCACTTCCAGCAGGACGAACACCTGGAGTAATTAGTACAGTTCCACTTCCAACTTCAGCTCTAACTGCTGCAACTTCTTGTGGCGAGCAAACGATGGCTCTTGCGCCAGCTTCGACTGACTGAACTGCTAAACGCTTAACAATATCTTGCGGAGTTCCTGACCAACCCATTTCAGTTAGTTTCTGGGCAGTTAGTGAAGTGAGGATTGTTACAGCGGTAACTAAAGTATCTGGTACGGCATCTACCGCAGCTTTAATCATTTCTTTGCCGCCAGATGCGTGCACCGTTAAATACTTTGGGTTAAGTCTCGAAATACTTTCAGCCGCGCCACCGACCGTTGCTGGAATGTCATGCAATTTTAAATCCAGAAAAATGTCACAACCTGATGCTGCTCTTGCGGTTTGAACGCCAGCATGACCATCACGTAAGAAAACTTCTAGGCCAACTTTCACAACTTGCACATGCGGACCCACTGCAGTTGCCCATAATTTTGTAGTTGCTAAATCGGGTGCATCAAGTGCCACGGCAATCGGCGCTTTAGGCATGCGCTGCTCCAATCGCATCAGTTAGCTTTTCGTATCCACGCGAGGCTAATTCTTGGCCAAGTTCATTTGCAATCCGCCATGGGGCACCTGGATCACCAAACACGACTGTGCCGATACTTACCGCACTTGCGCCAGCTGCAATAAATTCAAGTGCATCATGACCTGTGCGAATACCGCCCATGCCAAGAATTGGTAAGTGTGGAAATGCTGCATGCACTTGATACACCGCGCGTACAGCAACTGGTCTAATCGCAGGACCTGACAGTCCACCAGTTCTGCCACCAAGCATTGGTTTCATCTTGTCTAAATCGATAACCATGCCAAGCAGTGTGTTGATCATTGATACGCCATCAACACCAGCTTCAACAACACTTGAGGCAATCTCAACAATGTCGGTCACATCAGGAGATAGTTTTGCCAAGATCGGTGACTCATTAGTCCATTCTTGGCGCACTGTTGAAATGACTTCGGCAGCTGAATATGGATTACATGCAAATACTTGTCCACGGCTTTCAACGTTCGGACAGGAAATATTTACTTCTAGTCCCCCGATACCTTCGACGTCTTTTAGGATGCGAGCAAGTTCACCAAATTCATCGACATTGTTTCCAGCAATCGAAACAATCGTGGTCACATTATTTTCGCGAAGCCAAGCTAAATCTTTTTCTAAGAAACTTTCAATGCCAGGACCTTGTAACCCAATTGAGTTGAGCATGCCACTTGGTGTTTCAGCCATGCGTGGTGTGGCGCGACCTGATCGGGCATTTTTCATAATGCTCTTAGTCACAACAGCGCCAAGAGTTGTTAAGTCACCAAATTGGGCAAGTTCTTTTCCGGCAGCAGCGCAGCCAGACGCGGTTGCTGTTGGTCCACTAAGTGAAAGTGCTCCAAGGCTGGTAGTTAAGTCAACGCTCACTAGTGACCACCAACTACTGGAGCGCCAAGAGTGTCACTTGGAATTGTGTCGAC
>JBEGOT010000089.1:0-6815 GCA_041181865.1 Actinomycetota bacterium
AAAGACCTAAGGCGCAAACAAATTTTGGTAGCTCTAGACCTTGCTGTAAAGAATGGTGTTGTAAGTGTGCATGAAAATGGTGGCCCAGCAGTATCAGGATCAGCTGACTTCCTGGATGTAATGGATATTTCAAAGAATCAACATCTTCCACAAATTTTTGGCTATTGGGGTGACACAGATTTAGTAGTCGTTCAGGAACTAGGAGCTTTTGGAGCGGCAGGGGATTTAACAGTTGATGGTTCTATCGGATCTTTTACTGCGAAGCTAAACGAATCCTATGTCGACTCGAATGAAACTGGCACGCAATTTCTTTCGGTCGATCAAATCGCCTCACATTTAATCAATTGCACAAATGCTGGAATTCAAGGCGGATTTCACGCTATTGGAGATGGCGCACTAGATGACTTAGTTGCAGGCTTAAAACTTGCTGAAGAAAAATGTGGGACTGCGGCGATTCGATCTGCTCGGCACCGAATTGAACATGCTGAGATGCTCAATACCGCTCATCTTGATTATTTGAGTTCCCTTGGAGTTGTCCTAAGTATGCAACCTATTTTCGATGAGTATTGGGGCAATGCCCAGGGTCTATACGAACAGCGATTAGGCAAAAATCGCACAGAACAAATGAATACTTTTGCCGAAATTGCACGGAGCGGTGTGACTATGGCATTTAGTTCGGATAGTCCCGTGACACCGATTGATCCTTGGCGCACGGTTAAAGCTGCCATGAAGCATCACACAGCAAATCACCGAATAAGCGCTCGAGCAGCGTTCACTGCTCACACTCGCGGTGGCTGGCGTGCTGTTAAAGATGATCTTGCCGGAGTTATTACTGAAGGCGCACCAGCGCACCTCGCCATTTGGAAAGTCGATCAATACGCAATCACAGTTCCCGATGACAGAGTTAGGGCTTGGTCAACAGATGTTAGAAGTGGGACACCGCCATTACCGGATCTAGAAAATCAAGAACCGGTTTGCATGGCCACATTAAGAAATGGAATTGCAATCTTCGATTCTCATGGAATTTTCGCAGATGCTTAAAAAATATTTGCTTGCCATAATCTCTGGATTATTAATGTCACAAAGTTTCAGCGTTTCTAACTGGGTATTTGCTTTTGCTTCAATGATTTTGTTGATCTATTTATTAAACAAGGCAAACAGAAAACAAAGATTTGAGCTCGTGGCTATCTTTTCGATGGCCTACTTTCTAGCTCACTTAGTTTGGGTCCAAGTAATTGGCATTGATGCATGGATCTTGCTTTCTCTAGTATCTGCATTTCCTTGGTTACTTGCAGCAGTTAATCCGGTCAACTATCGAAGTTACTTTTCAGTTACCTTGTTTGCGAGCACTGTTGTTGTTATTGAAGTTTTGAGAAGTCACATTCCTTACGGTGGATTTCCTTGGGGCTTAATCGCATTTAGCCAAATTGATGGACCGCTAATTAATTTTGCTCGAATAGGTGGACAGGCATTCGTTACTTTTTTGGTTGTCTTTCTATCAGCCGTATTTCTAAGGATGTTTTCAAAACATTTTGTGTATTCAATTTTGATTATTTCAATCACGTTCGTAATTGGTATGCAGCAAGCAAATTATCAATCGAAAAGCACTTTCAAAGCTGTGGCGATACAAGGAAATGTGCCAAGACTTGGTCTTGATCAATCAGCTCAGCGATTGCAAGTTTTCAATAACCATGTGAATGTAACTGCAGATTACTTAGCCGAAGATTTTTCAGCAGATGCAGATTTAATTATCTGGCCTGAAAGCGCAACCGACATTGATCCTTTTCAAAGTAGGGAAGTGGCTGACAAAATTGATGAATTAGCAAAATTAGCTAAGACTCCTATTCTGGTTGGCGCAACGATTCTTGGGACAAATCCTGATGGTCCGCGGGGTAGTGGAATCTTATGGAACGAAGATGGCTCAAAAGTTCTCTACATTAAAAATCACTTGGTGCCATTTGGTGAATACATTCCGCACCGTGATCTATTAAGTACATTTGTCGACCGCATTTCATTAGTTCCTCATGATTACATTCCAGGTACTGAAATTGGGATATTTGAAATCGGTGACGTTAATTTTGGCGATGTTATTTGCTACGAAGTAGCGTTTGGCGAAACTGTTAGACACTTAGTTCGAGATGGCGCGCAGTTTCTCGTCATCCAAACAAATAACGCCACTTATGGAAATACACCTCAACCTGAACAGCAATTTCAGATCAGTAGATTTAGAGCTATTGAGCACGGACGAAGTGTGATCATCGCAAGTACTTCCGGAATTAGCGGTGCAATTGGTCCGAATGGGGAAGTTATCGCTAAGACTGAACAGTTTGTCCCTGCAGTTGTAGCTGAAGATTTGCCTTTGGTTGAGAGCAAAACCATTAACGATCGTTTTCCGCGATGGACAGCAATACTTAGCTTCATTTTCCTAGGTTTCTACCAAGTGAATTCATCTATTCGCAAAAAGATTGCGTAGGCTATTCAAGTGGAATTATTTATAGAAGTTTTTGGGTGGATCGGCGCTGGACTTTTACTTTTAGCGTTTTACTTCAACACAAGACAGATTTATCCAGCAACTTCTAAAGAATCACTTGCGATTAACATCATCGGTGGCACAGGTTTATTGCTTAATGGCGCCTACCACGGCGCATTGCCAAGTGTTGCGCTTAATGGTGTTTGGATTGTTGTTGGCGTCAGTGCGTTAATCAAAATCATGGGCAATAAGGGTCGTTAAATTGTCATCAACAAATCTTGGTCGAGTTCTAGTAATTGTTCCTACATATAACGAACTTGAAAATATCAAATTGATCACCGGCGGCATTAGAAGTGCGGTACCTGAAGTTGATATTTTGATCGCTGATGACAATTCTCCAGATGGAACTGGGCGAGTAGCTGATGAACTGGCCAGCCATGATTCACACATCAAAGTTCTACATCGTTCAGCAAAGAATGGACTCGGCGCAGCATATCTAGATGCTTTTGCTTGGGCAAAAAACAATAATTATGACGTTGTTGTTGAAATGGATGCCGATGGATCACATCGACCTCAAGATTTAGTTGCAATGTTGATTGCGCTAAATAACGCCGATGTAGTTTTGGGGTCTAGATGGGTTAGAGGCGGCAAAGTTGTTAACTGGCCAATTCACCGAGAAATCCTTTCTCGTGGTGGCAACATCTACACTCGCCTTTGCTTAGGAATTCCAATTAAAGATGCAACTGGTGGCTTCAGGGCATATCGAATGAATGCATTAGCTCAGATGAAAATTGATGATGTTCAGAGTCTGGGATATTGTTTCCAAGTTGATATGGCTTGGCGTGCAATGCAATCTGGACTTCGAGTTGCTGAAGTTCCGATTACGTTTGTGGAGCGCCAAATCGGTGAAAGCAAAATGTCAGGAGACATAGTAAAAGAGGCTTTAATTCGAGTTACTCAATGGGGAATTGAGAAGCGTCTAGCGCGCTTTAAACGACGCTAACTAGCTTTACCCCTAATCTGGGTAACTCTTTCTTTTAAAAGGCTCTCTAAATCGCTCTTAGAGCGTCTTTCTAAGAGCATGTCATAGTGAGACTTAAGTGGTTTGATTTGTCTTGCAGCTGGATTTTTAGCGCCCTTAAGAACTGCTAACTGCCCACATTCACATTCCCAAGTTGCTGGAATCTCATCAGCATCGATATAAAACGGCATCGTGAACTGATGGCCCTCAGGGCAGAAATAAGTTGTTAGAGATCTAGGCGCACTAAAGCCAGGATCGGTTTCATAACTTGTCGATCCAAGTCGACTGCCACGCATTGATTCAGCCATTTAAATGACCTTCCCGAGACTTAACGCCTGGAATCCGCCCGATCGGATCCAAGCAATTAATACAACAAGCCACTTGAGTGATTTGTTCCCAGGGGAAATCTGGGCGCGAATTTAGGTGTTTTTTACGATCTCTAAATCATGAATAAGTAACCGATAAGATACATTATGTCAGGTTAAAGAAATGGGCAGATAAGGTCAAACTTCAACCAAATCATCTAACCACTGCCCTAAACACTGGGAAGTTAGAGGTCAATTTAAGGCTCTAGAAAGCAATTTCAGGCGGTTTTTAGAGTGCCTTGATAATTGCTTCAGCATGATTAATTTGGCTGGAAACTGTCACATTTTGTCCAGTCTTAAAAAGCGCTAAATCAGATAACTTCACTTGGATTACTGGTAAATCCATCCCAAATGTTTCCTTGCCAACTAAGACGCCTGTGCAGATAACTCCATCTGGTTCAGTTATGACAATGGCAACTGGAGCCAGGTTTTTGCGCATAAGTTCCATCAAGCAAAATGAACCTGAGCTAGACCCTCGGCTAGATGTCATAACTAGTACTTTGCTTGCGCTGTTGGCTTTGAATTGAGGGTGACGTTCATCAGCGATCACGCCTTCAAGGTCCACGCCGCCCCAGAATGAAATCGGTTCGTCCAAGAAAAGAACTTCACCACTTGCCTGCCCATAAGTTAATGGAATACCGGAAATATTCTTATCCATGAAATAGATCACTATCCCAAGTCATAACACCTTTTCGGGCTGATTCAACACATTCTTCAAGAGTTGCTAAAACAACGTCTACACCCATATTCGCTGGAACATAGTGAGCCACTTTCCCACTGTTAGTAATAACTGTCTTGGTTCCAGGTTTGAAGATGTAGGCGGTGTATGCACAGGTATCAGTAACAACTTGAACACCGGAATCTTCTAACTTTTTGATGTAACCAGCCTCAGTTGCCTGATTAAGTATTGTGCGCCCCGTGTTGATATAAAACTTAACTTCCGGTGCGATCGGCTCTCTGCTATTTAATTCATCTGAAAGTGCTTTTATCTCATCCAACGATGCATGAGGGGTTCCAAGTGACACCGCACTTAATTTTGATCCACGAACCGCTGTACTAATTTCATCACGAGTTTTTCTTAATAAATCAGCGTCAATAATGTGCGTCGGAATTTGATCAGGATTTGCTACAACAGCTTCTAAAGTGGGCGCTTCAGGAGTACAACCAACAATGTGGAATAGACCCACCCCGCCCGAAGATGCAGCCGCAGCCCCGAGCGCTTTTAATTTGTCTTCGTGAATATCACCTGGTAACCCAACGAAAACTGGATTCTTCGTTCCGGCGTAATGCCCGGCTAGGTAACCAAGTAATGGATACAGAATGTCTAGTTGCTTTACGTGTTCACTTAGTGACGTGCAATCAAGAATTAAATGTCCAACGCGGTTTTCTGGAATGTGAAGTCCAGCATATGGTGCTTTGCCAGTTATTGCAGATGCAATGTCCATGAAATCGCCATAACGGTCAGTTCTTGCGCCTAAAACTGAATTAGCAAACACAATTGCATTTGATTCAGCCCAGGCAATGTCT
This sequence comes from Actinomycetota bacterium, assembly GCA_041181865.1. GTDB lineage: Bacteria > Actinomycetota > Actinomycetes > S36-B12 > UBA5976 > UBA5976. The sequence continues at coordinate 5,384 of JBEGOT010000089.1, forward strand.
TTACCAAACTCAGGTCTAACATCTGCTTGATACGGCGCACAGGTCCAGGTTTGATTAACACCCATGTCTGCATAAGCCTGCATGATTTTGCGGGCACCATTTGCAACAGTGCGTTGGTGCTCAGTTTGTTCAAGAACTAAACCGGGATGAATCAAGTCCATCGAACCAACGTTTACTGTTGTTGGAACGACTACCTTTGCACCTAATGAAACAAGTTTGTTTGCGTAATCCAAACCTGCTTGGCCGTAGAAAATGCAACCGTCAATGTGCGCCGACTCAATGTCAATCATATGAGTTGCACCTTTGATGCGACCTAACTCAGTTAGTAATCGCATGGCAAGAGCAACCGCTTCCCCATGTTGACCACTTAACATGGCCTGTTCTTCAGCGGTGAGTTGCATCTGAACAGAGTCTAGGCGAAATCACTTATCGGCGGACAGGCGCAAACCAAGTTACGGTCACCATAGGCGCCATCAATACGACGAACTGGTGGCCAGTACTTCTGATTGCGCAAGGAATCAACTGGATAAGCAGCTTCTTCACGGGTGTAAGGGTGATTCCATTCACCTAGACAGAACTCTGCGGTATGAGGTGCGTTGTGTAGTGGGTTGTCATCTTGTGACCACTTCCCCGCTGCAACTGCATTTATTTCCTGCTTAATTTGCTTCATCGCTGATATGAAACGATCAAGTTCAAATAATGATTCACTTTCAGTTGGTTCAACCATCAAAGTGCCGGCTACAGGGAATGACATAGTTGGTGCGTGGAAGCCAAAGTCGATGAGACGCTTTGCCACGTCATCCACGCTGACACCTGTTTGTTTTGTGATCTCGCGAAGATCCAAGATGCATTCGTGCGCAACCAAGTTATTTGGTCCCACATAAAGTACCGGGAAATCATCTCCAAGATTTTTTGCAATGTAGTTCGCCGAAGCAACTGCAACTTGAGTTGCTTCTTTAAGACCTTGTGAACCCATCATGCGAATGTAAGCCCAAGGAATAGTCAAGATACCAGCACTGCCCCATGGTGCTGCGCTAACCGGTCCCACTCCGCCATCTTTGTGACCGCGACCTATCGGTCCTGCTTCAGGACGAATTGGATGTGATGGCAAGTACGGAGCTAAGTGTTCACGAACTGCGGTTGGTCCAACACCTGGTCCACCACCACCGTGAGGTATTGCAAAAGTTTTATGTAAGTTCAAATGCGAAACATCTGCACCGAATTTACCTGGCTTAGCCAGACCGACAAGTGCATTTAAGTTTGCACCATCAACATAAACCTGACCACCGGCATCGTGAACCATTGCGCAGATGTCAGTAACGCTTGCCTCGTAAACACCGTGAGTCGATGGATAAGTGATCATCAACGCTGCAAGATTACCTTCGTGTTCCATGATCTTGTGTTTTAAGTCATCCATGTCAACATTTCCAAA
>JBEGOT010000090.1:0-10288 GCA_041181865.1 Actinomycetota bacterium
AACTGCAGTGCTTGAAAAGACAACTTTCATGTCTGCACTCTCGCCTGGATCACCAGTTTTGCCTATTGCTTTCCACCAAACTGGGAAAAATGTTTTTGGGCCAAACCAAATAAAACCAACAACAAAATTAACCAAAAATGCGATAAGTACACCAGCAATATTGACCGAACTAAAATCCATTTTGACCTCTTGGTAGATTTAAGGAAACTCCCGAGATCTATTATGCCAACTCCCAAAATTGATTTCATAATGGTCGCTTCGAAGGTCAATCGTTAGGAAATGATGAACAAAAGAACTTCACTTGATATTCCAGGTAATACCAAAGTTACTTCGCTAACTCTTGGAGCGATCGGTGTGGTCTTTGGTGATATCGGTACAAGTCCTATTTATGCACTCAAAGAAACTTTCCATAAAAGCGGATCAGAACTTGCTGATATTTATGGCGTTGTTTCACTAGTGTTTTGGGCATTGATGTTGGTTGTCACAATTAAATATTTAACTTTCGTTATGCGCGCTGACAACAATGGTGAAGGTGGAATACTGGCATTATTCGCCTTAATGCCAGAATCATTTCGAAATCCAACGAATTATCGTAAAAAAACTTTATTTATTCTGGTTCTTGTTGGCACTGCTTTGTTGTTTGGTGATGGTGTACTAACACCCGCTATTAGTGTTCTATCTGCCACAGAGGGCTTGGCTCAAGTAAATGAGGCGTTCTCTTCAGCCGCTGTTCCGCTAACAGTTTTAATTTTGGGTGTTTTATTTGCGGTTCAAAGTCGTGGAACCCATGCAATTGGAAAACTGTTTGGTCCGGTGATGGTTGCCTGGTTCGGTTTTATTGGAACATTAGGGATTTATCAATTCTCTAAACGTCCAGAAGTTATAAAAGCTTTGTCTCCAACTTATGCAATTGAATACTTTAGTAACCACGGTTTGAGTTCATTTGTTTTGCTTTCCTCTGTAATCCTGGCGGTAACTGGAGCAGAAGCCCTATACGCAGATATGGGTCATTTCGGTGCTAAACCGATTCGGATCGGTTGGGTAACAATAGTCGGACCTGCGCTTGTCTTTTGTTATTTGGGTCAGGCTTCACTAGTTGCTCAAAATGAAATCAACGCTCAAAACCCTTTTTTCTCTCTGGCTCCGAATAAAACCTGGACATTGATTTTAGTTTTGATGGCAACCGCGGCAACTGTAATTGCTTCTCAAGCATTAATCACTGGTGTTTTTTCATTATCGAGGCAAGCAGTTCAGTTGGGACTGTTCCCAAGGCTGACAATTCGCCACACCAGTCACGAACATGAAGGTCAAATTTACGTACCGTTAACCAATTGGATTTTGGGTGCATTAAGTATCCTGCTTGTTCTTGCATTCCAGAGTTCTTCATCCTTGGCTCATGCTTATGTACTTGCAATTGCGGGAACCATGTTCATAACAACATTGGCTTTTCATCGCGTTGCATCGGATGTCTGGAAATGGTCAAAATTGAAAATTTATCCATTGACCTTGATGTTTTTTATTATCGATTTAGCTTTCCTAGCTGGCACTATCGCAAATATTTTCCAAGGTGGCTGGGTGCCAATACTTATCGGTGCGTTCGTACTTGGTGTGATCCTAGTTTGGCGCGCAGGTTATAAAGCATTAAATACTTTTATGAGAACTCACCAACAAGATTGGGATTCACTAATTTCAGAAATTTCTCATGGAAGTATCACTCGTTCGCCAGGGATCGGGGTATTCCTTGCCTCACCTTCTGAATTGGTGCCAGCAGCACTGACTTCTCAAGCGAAAATTATGCATTCAATCCCAGCTGAAATTCTTGTGGTCACAGTAATTACGGACCCAGTGCCTTACGCCGAAAAAAGTGTAGAAATTGTTGACATCTACGATCGAATTAAAAAAGTTACGATTCACTCTGGATACATGGAATCAGTTGATCTGCCCAAAACAATTTCCCAGAATGTTTTGGGTGACCACGAACGTGCTGCGACTTACTATCTATCTGAAAGAAAGTTTCATGGAACAGATGAAGGATTAGTTCGCGCAAGCACCGAAAAATTATTTGGAATCTTGCATCGAAATGCAGCAACACCATCTTCATACTTTGGGTTGCCATCTGATCGAATAATCACCTTGGGAACTCGAATTGATCTGTAGGTTTATCAGTTGTCCACCTACCTGCTAGTAGCGACAGTAATTTTTGTTCTAAATGCCCTTCCTGCATTTGCTCCACCGACTTGGTCAATTCTGGTTTTCTTTGCAATTCGTTATGAATTAGAACCTGCACTTTTAATTCCAATTGGCGTAATCGCAGCAAGTGGTGGCAGATGGATCTTGGCTTTATATTTTCGAAAGCTTCGCGATCAGTTACCAAAAGGTTGGGTAGCAAACATGGAAAATGCAGGAACGCATTTTCGCAAATCAACACCACACGCAACTGCGCTTTTTGTACTTTTCTTTTTATCGCCAATTTCTTCAGCACAGCTTTTTGAAGCAGCCGGAGTAATTAAAAACCAACCACTTCGCCCACTTATTGGTGCGTTTGCGGCTGGTCGAGTATTGACTTATTCAATCTATGTAACTGGAGCCCACGCAATTAGTTCATCAAACTTAGGTGATCTAATTCGGGAAAAAATGACATCGCCCAGTGCAATAGCGATCCAGATCCTTATGGTTCTAGGGCTAGTGCTACTGGGCAATATCAAATGGAAGCCAGCAGTAACCGCTTAAGCAAATTGTTCGCCAGCTGCCTCTTCTTTAGCGGCATTGAATTCTTGACCTGAGCGAAGTGGCTTTTCGCGAACCATCAACGCAAAGGCAATACCTAGCACAGTGATTGGAAGCGCTGACAAGAAAACATCGTGGAATGAATGCACGAAGGCATTTAAAATACTGGCTTTCAATTCTGGGGTGAAAGTGTTTAAAACTTCAGAATTGTTCTTCAATGCTTCGAATGCCTCTGGACTAGCGCCAACTAAGGCGGCTGGATTCGAAGTCTGAAGTTCAGCAATTTTCTCTGGGATGTAGGTAGCTAAACGGTTTGCATAGATTGTTCCAAAAAGTGCCACACCTACTGTTGAACCAATAGAGCGGAAGAATGCATTTGCACTTGTTGCAATACCCATGTCTTTAAAATCAATGTCATTTTGAAGTGCAATCACGATTGGTTGCATGGAAAATCCAAGACCGACACCAATCATGAATTCATAAACAGCTAGTTCTGCAAATGAAGTTGTTTCAGTTAATCGATTTAAAAGTGCTAAACCTAATGACATTACAGTTAATCCAATTACAGGGAAGCGTTTGTAGTGACCATGCTTTGAAATTTGCTTTCCAGAGAACATTGACATCGAAACGATACCAAGCATGAATGGAATTAGTTTTAGGCCAGCAGTAGTAGCTGAGTCTTGTTTAACTAGTTGTAAGTAAAGCGGAATCATGATGATCGCACCGAACATGCCCGCACCGATTACAAAACCAATTAGGGAAGTGATTGAGAATGTGTGGTTCTTAAATAAATCCAGAGGAAGAATCGGTTCTACAGCGCGACGTTCCTGGAATAAAAACGCGATTGTTAATACAAGTGCTAAACCAAGTGCGCTTACAGTCTTAGTTGCTGTCCAGCCATCTTCAGGACCATAAACCGAGGTACCCATTAGTAGCGCAGTTACGCCACTCACCATTAGTAAGGCACCTAAGTAGTCAATCTTGTGAGCGCGCTTAACGTTGTGCACGTGAAGCGAAGCAGACGTAAGAATTAGTGCCAAAATTCCGATTGGCAAATTAATGTAGAAAATCCAACGCCATCCAGCGATGCCAAAGATTTCTCCACTGTCAGAGAAGTAACCACCAAGTAGTGGACCAGCAACTGATGAAATACCAAATACTCCACCAAAGTACCCTTGGTACTTACCGCGATCACGTGGCGGAATGATGTCACCAATAATTACGAAAGTTAGTGCCATTAGGCCACCGGCACCAAGACCTTGAATTGCGCGAGTAGCAATTAGTTGGCCCATGTTTTGAGATGCACCAGCAAGGAATGATCCAACTAGGAAGGTAACGATCGCGAATTGGAAAACCGGACGACGACCATATAGATCTGAAATTTTTCCGTAAAGCGGAGTTGAAGCTGTTGAAGTAAGTAGGTAAGCAGTAATTACCCAGGTGTAGTGACTTAGACCATCAAAATCTTCAACGATGCGCTTTAGTGCTGTTGAAACAATTGTTTGATCTAGTGCAGCAAGGAATAGGCCCATCATCAGACCACCCAGTACTGCAAGAATTTCTTTGTGAGTTAATGGCTTTTCGCCAGGCACAAGATGGCCAGTTTCAGACATGTATTCCTGATTTCCTTTATTGAATGTTCAACTATTCTATGGGTTTTAGAGGTTTATCCCTTTTGGCAGCGCGCATTGGACCATGTAATTAGTTAGATTTCGCACTGAGCGCAAGTTTATTTTCCAGAAAGACTGTATTTACTTATGCCAGTCACGGATAAGTACTTAGCTACTGCTGCTGTACGAGTATTTCCATCAACGGAATTATCAACGCCGATCGCCTCGCATGCCCGACGAATTGCATCTTCAACTGCTTTTACTGAAGTGCCACGAATTTGGGCAATCTGAGCATTTGATTTGCCCTGCGACATTAAACGTAAAACTTCAATCTGCTTCTTCGTCAGATTTCCAAAAGGTCGGTTTTTATCCTTGTCGTGACGATAATCTGCTGTAATTTCACCACGAATAGTCGCATCAAGTGCATCTTTAAGCAGATTTAAATCTGAAAGAGCAGTCTTTCTTAAGTATGCAATTCCAGTTGGTAAACCTTCGGGATCAACTTCAGCAAAACGAGAGTCTGGCATATGAGTTAAAAATACGATGGCAGTTGCAGGCGCAGAAGTTAAAAGTATTTGTGCTAAATCAAAGCCATTTGGACCTGGGCCCAAGTTAATATCAAGAATCACGCCGTCTGGATCGCTTAACTTAAATAGGCGTTTCGCATCAGCAACGTTACTTGCGGTTTGAACCGTGTAGCCCCAAGACTCTAGAGCTGTTGCTAATAATTCACGTAGCAATGCATCGTCTTCAACGATGAGTACATAACGACTATCCATCAGCCCGAACTTTCATGATTTGAACTTTAGTTGTTCTAGAATTACCTACATAAATAAGGTAGCAATCCAAATACTTGGGTAAACCCGTTATAAAAATATACGTCATACGGAATAGGCAACATGGGGAAACGAGAAACTGGCACATTCTTCGCTATTTCTCTATTAATACTGACATCTGCCTGCCAAAACAGGGATGGTCTAAGTTCACCCACTGATGTAGCGGCACCTAGTGCACTGGCAAGCATCGCAACTGCCCCTGCAAGTTTCACCGTGGTTACTTCTGGTGACATTCTCTTGCACGAGCGACTATGGACACAGGCGAAAGCTGATGGAACAAATGATGTTTGGAATTTTCTTCCGCAGCTTGAAGGGATTTCCTCAATAACCAAAACTGCTGATTTAGCTCTTTGCCATTTAGAAACACCTATTGCAAATAAAAATGAAAACTATTCGGGCTACCCAGTATTTAATTCACCGCCAGAAATTTTGACTGCTGTTAAAGAACTTGGTTTTGATATGTGTGACCAAGCATCAAACCACTCACTTGATAAAGGTTTTGCAGGAATCGAGCGCACTTTAAACAAATTAGATGAAATCAATATCCCACATACTGGAACTGCTCGCACACCTGAAGAAGCTGCCAAGCCGTTAGTACTTGATCTTCCGATAAATGGAAAAATTTTTAAGATTGGCATCATTGCCTACACTTACGGATTCAATGGATTCACTCGCGACGATGACAAACTTTGGAGCGCTAACCAAATAGATCCGGAAGCAATGATTGCTGAGGCTAAATCAGCAAGAAATGCTGGAGCCCAATTTGTTATCGCAAAAATACATTGGGGTACTGAATACACAAATAAACCGAACGAAGATCAAGTTGATTTGGCAAATGAATTAGCCGAAAGCGGCGCAATAGATCTGATCGAAGGTGCGCATTCACATTCTGTTCAGCCAATTACAAAAATTAAAAACATGTGGGTTGCATATGGCCATGGAAATTTAATTGCAGCCCATCGTGAACCAACCACAATAAAATCTGAAGGTTTGTTGGTTCGCTGGACCGTCAGTGAAAATGCCGACGGAACTTTAACTATTTCCAAGGTAGAACAAATTCCAACCTTAATCACAGATTCATTTCCAGTTCGTGTAATAAATATTCAAAAAGCGTTGAATGAGAATGATTTCACACTTGAGTCAAAAGAGCGATTAGAAAAAGCGTTAACCCGCAGTGTCGATACTGTTAACTCTTTGGGCTCACAAATTCCGGTTGCAAATTAAGCATTAATCAAGGCGTACGATTGAATTAAGAAACTAAATCGGATGGCACGAAATGCAAGTTATAGACATAGATCGAATCTCATTATTTATTGAAAAACTACCTAAAAATCCTCGAGTAATAGTTTCCGGAAATTTTGGCACACCATTTAAGTTCTTAGCCGAGTTAGACAAACAGCTTGGTGATTATCGCCTGAATATGCTTAATGCTCAACCTGGCATTCCAGATCGCGAAGGTATTACTTTAGAAAGTGCCTTCGTTGGTGCAGGCATGCGTCACAGTGAACGCCTTGAATATTTTCCTGGGCGTTTGAGTTTAGTTCCACGAATGATCAAGACACACACTCGTCCTGATTTAGTTGTTATCCACACTTCAACTCCACGAGCAGGACTAGTAAGTCTTGGTAATGAAGTAAATGTTTTACCTGCGGCAATTGAATCAGCCAGGAAACATAATGGGATCGTGGTTGCCGTCGCCAATCCGCACATGCCTTACACATTTGGCGATTCAGAAATCCCACTTGAAGATATCGACTTTTTAGTAGAAGTGAGTGAACCGCTAAAAACTAAACCAATTACGGAACCTTCCGAAGTTGCCGTAAAAATTGGAAATGAAATAGCGACTCGAATTAGCGATGGGTCAACTCTTCAGCTTGGAATTGGCGCAATCCCAGATGCGGTTTTGAGTGCATTACCTACGCGCAAAGGTTTGCGGATTTGGACTGAAATGTTCAGTGACGGTGTGCTTAATCTGCGTAAGGCTGGCGCGCTAGATGTTCGGTCGCATATCACCGCATCATTTGTGTTTGGATCACAAGAACTTTATGACTGGATTAACTTAAATCCCCGAGTTCGCATGCGCAGAACTGAAGTGACTAATAGTTCTGGCAACATTGGCAAACAGCAACAAATGATGAGTATCAATGCTGCTTTACAAGTGGATTTATTTGATCAAGCAAATTCAAGTCGCATTAAAAACCGAATCTATTCGGGTTTTGGCGGCTCAACGGACTTCATCGTTGGCGCTTTGAATTCCAAAAAAGGTTTGGCATTTATGGCGCTACCTTCTTGGCATGAAAAATCAAATAGTTCAACAATCATCCCAAAACTAATTGAACCGGTCACAAGTTTTCAGCACAGCTACGTAGTTACTGAACATGGTGCAGCTCATTGTGCTGGCGCATCACAGCGTCAACAAGCTCTTAACTTGATTAATAACGCAGCACATCCAGATGCTCGTGAAGATTTAATGAAAGCCGCAACAGACCTGCATCTAATTTAAGTGCGCCAGGTGGTTTTAGCCACTAATTAAGGCTAACCATGCCTAGTGTGATGCTGTGACATAACGCATACTTCTTAAACTCCAGTGACACTCGAAGGCTTATTAAATAGAGTTGGGGTATCCAATTGCTCAATGGAGTGCAAAGTGAAACTTGTTGTCCCTAGTGAAACAAAAGTCGGCGAAAAGCGCGTTGCCGTTGTCCCAGAAGCAGTAGCAAAACTTGTAAAGCTGGGCTTGAAAGTAAGCGTTCAATCCAATGCTGGATTAGCGGCAATGTATTCAGATGCTGATTATGTAAAAGCTGGTGCAAAAATATTCACCAAAGTTGGCTTAGGCAAGGAAATCAAAGGTGCCGATGTAATCGCAACAATTAGACCTCTAAGCGGCACTCAACTTGGTTCACTCAAAAAAGGTGCAATCGCACTCTCGTTTTTATCTCCAGTTAACAACGCAACTGAAATCAGAGCGTTATCAAAATCTGGTGCAACTGGACTTTCATTTGATTTAGTTCCGCGCATTTCTCGCGCACAATCAATGGACGCGTTAACGTCGCAAGCACTTTGTGGTGGTTACCGCGCAACTCTTATCGCTGCTGAAAAGTCAACGAAATTTTTCCCGATGCTTATGACTGCAGCTGGAACTGTTCAGCCCGCAAAAGTATTAGTGCTTGGGGCTGGTGTTTCTGGTCTGCAAGCAATGGCGACTGCTAAACGTTTGGGCGCAGTTGTGAGTGCTTACGATGTTAGATCTTCTAGTGCAGATGAAGTTAAGTCAATGGGCGCAACTTTCATCAACCTTGGACTTGATGCACTCGAAGGTACCGGCGGTTATGCAAAAGAAATGAATAAAGATAGAGCCAAAGCACAGCAAGATGCGCTTAAGCCTTTTGTAACTGATGCAGACATTGTTATTACAACAGCAGCTGTACCTGGAAAGAAAGCGCCACTTCTAATCACCAAAAACATGATGTCAAACATGAAATCTGGTTCAGTACTTGTTGACTTAGCAGCGGAGACGGGTGGAAACATCGAAGGTTCAATTGCCGGAAAAGATGTTACGGTGAAAGTTCCAGGTGGAACGATCACCTTAGTTGGATGTAAAGACATTCCTTCACAGATTGCAACGCACTCAAGCAAGCTCTACGCCCAAAATGTTGTTTCGCTACTTTCACTTTTCACAAAAGATGGCGTTGTGAAACCAGATATTTCCGATGAGGTAGTTGCTGGAAGCGCAATTGTTTTCAATGGAGAAGTAAGAAATGAACTTGCTAGACAAACTCTGAAACTAAAACCGCTGCAGAAAGAAGGCAAATAAACATGGATTCGATTGCCTTATTAACAATCTTTGTTCTCAGTATCTTTGTGGGTATTGAAGTTGTTGCAAAAGTTTCGGCCGTGCTTCACACTCCCCTAATGTCAGGTGCGAACGCAATTCACGGCGTGGTTCTAGTTGGCGCAATTCTGGTTACCGGTAAAGCTGATGGCGCTTTGGAATTAACACTAGGTCTAGCAGCAATTGTTCTTGCCACAATAAACATGGTTGGTGGCTTTGTCGTTACTGACCGAATGCTTGAAATGTTTAAGCCTAAAAAAGATCAAGGAGTGAATAAGTAATGCCTACTTGGGTTCGCTTAGCTGAATTAACAGCTGCTGTACTTTTCATTCTTGCCCTTAAAGGCTTATCTTCACCAAAGAGCGCTCGCCGTGGAAATCTTCTTGGTGCACTTGGCGCAAGCGTTGCAACTGCAGTTGCGTTTTATTACGGATCAGAATTCTTTGGTGGACCGATTAAACATGTCCCAGCTATTTTGGTTGCAATCACAATTGGAGCGGTAATCGGTTGGGTTGCTGCTCGTCGAGTACAGATGACTCAAATGCCACAAATGGTTGCCCTGTTTAATGGTGTTGGTGGCGGCGCTGCAGCCGTTGTTTCAGTAATCGAATACTTAACTGCTGGAACAAATGAATCAGTATCAATGCTTTCAGCCACAGTATTTACTGTGCTTGTTGGTTCAGTTTCATTCTCAGGTTCAATTCTGACTTTCATGAAACTTCAAGAATTGATGACGTCTCGCCCAGTAGTTATTCCACTTGGTCGTTACATCACATCTCTTGCAGCAATTGGCACAATTGCAACTGCAGTTCAGTTAGTGATGAATCCATCCAACTTACTTTTATTCACGCTGTTGTTCTTGTCCCTTGCAATGGGTGTACTTCTAGTACTTCCTGTTGGTGGCGCTGATGTGCCAATCGTAATTTCATTACTGAATGCATTCACTGGTTTATCAGTTGCAGCATCAGGTTACGTTCTTGGAAACGTATTACTTATTGTGGCTGGAACACTTGTTGGCGCTTCAGGTACTTTGTTAACTCGTTTAATGGCGCAAGCAATGGGTCGTCCACTAACAAATACTTTGTTTGGCGCGTTCACTGCTAAAGCTAAAGCTAGTTCTGGAACGACTGAAGATCGTCCAGTTAAATCAGCATCACCAGATGATGTTTCAATCATGTTGGCTTACGCACGCAAAGTAATTATTGTTCCTGGCTACGGTCTAGCTGTTGCACAGGCACAAAACACAATTCGTGAACTAGTTGAAATTCTTGGCGAAAAAG
>JBEGOT010000091.1:0-3743 GCA_041181865.1 Actinomycetota bacterium
ATTTGATAACCAGCAATTTGTGCTTGAGGCGCAGTTCCTTCATCAGAAACCACGCTCATCAACATTTCGCGAAGTGTCTTGGCAGTTTCTGGAGTGATAACTCGAACTGAATCTGCTGGCTTGGCATATTCAATGCGACCATCAGCGCTTGCATAACTTGAAATTAATCTTGGCTGAACACGTACGCCATCATTTGCAATTGTTGCGTAAACAGATGCTGCTTGGACCGCATTAAGTGATAGACCTTGACCGAATGCAAGAGTTGGAAAGGTTGTTCCAGACCATTGATTTGGGTTATTTGGATCTGGAAGCAGGCCACCTGATTCACCAGGGAAATTCATTCCAGTTAAATCGCCGATGCCAAAACGCTTTAGGTATTCATAAAATTTGTCTTGGCCAATTAATTCTGAAGCCATGATTGTGCCGATATTGCTGGACTTTGCCAATACGCCATTTAAAGTCAACTGAAGAGTTCCGTGTTCATCGTGGTCATGAAATACAGTTCCAGCACGAGTAATAGTTGGTGGAATTGTCATCGGTGAAGTTGGATTGGCTGCGCCTTCATTAATTACAGCTGCCATCGTCATAACTTTGCTAGTTGAACCCGGTTCAAAAACGTCTGTTAAAGCGATATTTCGTTTGGCTCGATCATCAGTATCAAATGGTTTATTTGGATCAAAAGTTGGCGCGTTTGCCAGTGCCAAAATCTCGCCGGTCTTTTTCATTACAACAACGGTTCCACCTGATGCGCCAGCGAACGCAACGCGCTCAACCAGGGCACGTTCTGCAACAGCTTGAATGTCTCGATCAATGGTGAGATTTACATTTAACCCATTAACTGGATCAACGCTATTTCGTTCACTTCCCGGAATTTCTCGACCATTAACTCGCTCAACGACTGTGCTGCCATCTTTACCAGCAAGTTGTTCGTCAATGCCAAATTCAAGACCGCCAAGGCCATGGCCTTCACCGCCTACATAGCCAACAACGCTTCCAGCTAATTGACCATTTGGATAAACACGGGTTGTAGTCGGTTCACTGAAGATACCTGCAATATCTAATGCGGCAACTTCTTTCCATTTTTCAGGTGTGATTTGTTTTGCAATGTAGTTAAAACGTTTATCACCGGATAATGCGACAACTAATTGTTCAGCTGGCATTCCAAGCACAGGTGCTAATTGATTTGCCACAGCAGCTGGATCTTTGATCAAGGTTTGGTCACAGGTGACATTTTTAGCAATCACAGTTGTGGCAATTGGCGCGCCATTGACATCATTTATGTTGCCTCTAATGGCCGGCATGATCACATTTGTTAATCGATTACTTTGGCTGCTTGCCGCAAGCTTTGGGCCTTGAATTACTTGCAGGTTAATAAGTTGCAAGAAGTAAACCGACAAAATTCCAGCAATGAATCTTGTGGTGATCATCATGCGCTTACGTGGTTCACCTAAGCGAAGTGGTTGAACTGGGCGGCTAGCGAATTGCTCAAGGTATGGATTGCTTCTAGTTGAACGTTGTGGTCTAACCGGACGCTGCGGTGGCCGGGGTGAGCGTGGCGGTGCTTGGAAACTCATCGGGCCACCGGTGTTGCAACTGGTGTCGGAACGTAAGGAACAGCAGGTGCTTTGGCTGGAACAGCTTGCCCCACAACGGTTTGATCAGAAAGGCGAATAAATACTGGTGTCTCTGCTGGAACCATTCCAAGTGTTCTAGCAGCTGTAACTAAGTTGTCAGTTGATTCAGCTGCTGCAACTTGGCTTGCCAGATTTTGTTCAGTTGCGATCATCTGGTTTAACTGAATTTGAAGTTTGTGTTTTTCAAAAGCTGCTTGCGCAGCTTTGGTGTTGATCACTAGAAGTAACAAACTTCCGAAAATAAATAGCCCACTTAAAATTCCTACAAATGTGCCAAGACTGGCTTTGCCTTTTGGAATGTTGATTGGGATAGCCTGTGCGATCGGGGTGACAACTGCACGAGAGTTAACCGCAGCCAGGCGACCAAGGCGTCTGGTCTTAGTTGAAATTGGAGTTAGCCGTGGTTGGCGGGCTGGCATTGCACTCATGCGGCCACCCTTTCTACGGCGCGAAGACGAACTGAAGTTGCGCGAGAGTTTTGGGCAATTTCGGCATCGCTAGCAAATTCAGAACCACGAGTTAAAAGGCGAAGCTTTGGCGCCTGTGTTGAAGGAACAAAAGGAAGATCAACTGGAGTCTTATCTTCAGTTACTTCGCGGAATGCGTCTTTAACAATGCGATCTTCAAGAGATTGGTAAGACATCACCACAAGGCGGCCGCCCACAGCAAGTGCGTCAATTGCTGCTGGCATAGCGCGTTCTAATACTGAAAGTTCGTCGTTAACTTCAATCCGAAGGGCTTGGAAAGTGCGCTTAGCCGGGTTGCCACCAGTGCGACGAGTTGCAGCTGGAATAGCGTCTCGAACAACTGCAACTAACCGATCACTTGTGGTGAATTGTTCAATTTCGCGTTCGCGAATGATTGCACTGGCAATGCGCGAGGCGAATCTTTCTTCGCCATAAACGCTAAGAATTCTGGCTAATTCCCCATGGGTGTAAGTGTTAACTACATCCGCTGCAGTTTTTCCAGTTGTCGTGTTCATGCGCATATCAAGTGGTGATGTTCTGGAATATGCAAAGCCGCGTTCATTGTTATCCAGTTGCATCGAAGAAACCCCAAGATCAAACAAGATGCCTTGGACAACTGGAATTTGAAGATCAGCAAGAACACTTGGCAACTGGTCATAAACTGCGTGCACAAATTCAACGCGACCTGAGTATGGTGCCAGACGAACTTTGGAATGCTCAAGGGCGTCTAGGTCGCGATCAAGACCAATGATTCGAAGATTTGGAAATGATTCAAGCGCTGCTTCCGTGTGACCACCAAGGCCAAGAGTTGCATCTACTAGTACTGCCCCGGCATCGGTTAGCGCAGGAGCTAATAAATCAAGACAGCGTTGCTTTAGAACTGGAACGTGGCTGAAGGTTGTCATTAACCGCGCCTAGCACCAACAACAACCTCAAGTCCCCAGCCGGCAGCAAGCTTGGCACCGGGGAAGGTGCGCCAAGATTCAGTTACGGCTGGGTACTTGAAGCGGTTGTCAGTAGAGACAGGATTCATTCGTGAACAAGTCATTACTGAATCACCTCGTCAAGTGATGCAAAGCCTGGTTCCTGAGCGTCTAAGTATTGGCTCCAAGCGATGGCATCCCAGATTTCGATGCGTGTATCAGCGCCAACAACAACTAGATCGCGTTCAAGCCCAGCCCATTCACGAAGTGAACTTGGGATGGTTACGCGACCTTGTTTGTCAGCAACATCATCGAAAGCAGAAGAGAAAAAAACGCGGGTATAAGCGCGAACTTTTTCGTTGTTTTGGGAACGGGCGCGAAGTGTTTCAGCGTAGTTATTGAATTGCTTGGTCGGCCAGATAATTACGCATCGTTCTTGGCCCTTAGTCATAACTAAGCCACCAGTAAGGGGTTCGCGGAATTTAGCCGGCAAAATCAATCGGCCTTTGTCGTCCAGCTTTGGGGTATGTGTGCCTAGAAACATGGCAATTCCCCCAAAAACTGATGGCAGCCCTTCCCCGAGCCACCTCGTTTGACCAGAATACTCCACTTTGCTCCACTGTCAACCTAATTTAGGCACCAATTTTCACAAATTTCACAGATATATCGATATATAGCCCCAAAACATGGGTGGTTTAAAGTGGAGAATTTTTAAAAAG
>JBEGOT010000092.1:0-9625 GCA_041181865.1 Actinomycetota bacterium
TTAGATCAGGCAACTAAACCAAGTGCCATCTTGGCAAGTAATACTTCAAGCCTTTCGATAACTCAGATTGCAAAGTCGACAAACCGTCCAGAAAATGTACTTGGGTTTCACTTCTTCAATCCAGCGCCGGTTCAAAAATTTGTTGAATTAATTAATACTGAATTTACTTCCAGTGATGCGATATCAGAAGCACTAGAAGTTGGACGAAAACTAGGTAAGTATGTGGCTCAAGTGAGTGATCAACCTGGATTTATCGTTAATAAATTACTTTTAGTTTATTTAAATCACGCAGTTCAAATTCTGGATTCAGGTGTAGCTGGTAAAGAAGTAATCGATAGCGCGATGCGTGATCTGGCTAAGTACCCGATGGGACCACTTGAACTAATTGATCTAATTGGTATCGATACCTGTGTCGAAATTTTAAAAACCATTCACACTGATTCGGGCAACGATTTACACAAGCCAGCCCTTGGTTTAACTTCGCTGCTAGAAAACGGTGCTAAAGGTCGCAAAACAGGAAGTGGCTTTTACGACTACAGCACCCGACCTAAAGTTCCAACAAGCGATAACACTGAATTGAAAATGGCAGTTTTTAAAGAACTTGAAACTGCATATCTTGGCGACGCCGTTGAGATGGAAGCAAGTGGTTACGCTTCAAAAACGGACATCGATAATGGAATGAAACTTGGTTGTGGCCTACCTAGTGGACCATTTGAAACAATCGATGAAATTGGTCTTGTAGCACTTCGTGATCGCCAATCAGCTCTTGCTAAAGCAACTGGGCGCAATGAGTATGCGCCACTTGCTCTCTAGAAGAACTTAAACTTAATTACATGGGCCGCCGTAATCGACGTGAAGAAATCCCTGATCTAGGTGAGATCAAAGTATCCAGTTACCGCCGCGCTGAAACTCACACCGATGGCGATTGGATTGTGCAGTCCATTTCGGGTTCAACTTCGGTTAAAGAATATCGATGCCCAGGTTGTGACATGGAGATCAAACCAGCAACACCGCATATTGTTGCTTGGCCACAAGAAGATGTTGAACAACGACGACATTGGCACACTGCTTGTTGGAAAAAACGATCACACCGCAGACCAGGTGGCAAATAATGTCTGACCTTTCTTCCAACAGTGTGCTTCCAGCAAAACGTGAAGCAATCACTTTAGTCACAGAGGATGGATTAAAACTTGTTGGCGAATTGGCAATGCCAGTATCAGGTGATCCAAAAGCAACAATTATTTGTTTGCACCCAAATCCAACTGGCGGCGGAATGATGGATAGTCACCTTTATCGTAAAGGTGCCTGGCGGCTACCAGCACTGGCTGATGTTGCCATCATGAGATTTAATTTTCGAGGGACGACTAGTGCTGCTGGAACCAGTGAAGGCACTTACGATGAAGGTCGTACTGAAGGTTTAGATTTAAAAGCTGCTCTTGAATTTGCCCTGGGCAGAGGGCTAGAAAACATTTGGCTTGTTGGCTGGTCATTTGGAACAGATGTGACCATCATGCATGGCAATGTTGATCCAGTTAATGGTGCAGTTCTATTTAGTCCACCGCTTAAGTGGAGCAGTCAAGAAGATTTGAAAAAGTGGGCCGATTCAGGAAGACCACTTGTTGCGTTGGTGCCTGAACTTGATGAATATCTTGTTCCCGAAGAAGCCGTAAAGAAATTTTCGATAGTCCCACAATGTGAAGTAGTTGGTATCGATGACTGCAAACACCTGTGGGTGGGGGAAAAATTTGTCCGCATAGCTTGGGATGAAGCCCTAAAGCGAATTCGTCCTGACTTACCAACATTGGATTGGCAATGGGATGGACCAATGCAAAAGTGGGATGACTTAACTGGAAAGTTAACTTCTGCATGATTCCTGGAATGAAAGTTTTGGGAGATAGTAATAATCCAGCAATAGTTTTAATTCACCCTTTTCCTTTTGATGCCAGACTTTGGTTTGATGTTGCAAATGAATTAGCCGATTCATATTTTGTAATCACCCCAGATTTAAGGGGATGTGGCTTCACACCACTTGGAAATGATGAGCCAAGCATTGATGTGTTGGCTGAAGATATTTATGAATTAGTCACCGAGGCTGGATTAGGTAAAGCCATAATTGGTGGTATTTCACTTGGTGGGTATGTAGCGTTGGCACTAACTAAGAAGCACCCAGAAATAATGAGTGGGCTAATTCTGGTTGATACCAAAGCTTCTGCTGATACCCAGGTAGCAAAAGAAAATCGACTACAGATTGCATCACAGATGCGCCAGAGCGAAAATGTTGAACAGTTTGCAGATCAAATGATCACAAATGTTCTTGGCGATTTCACTCACGCAAACAGACCAGATGTTGTTTTGGAAGTTCGAGACTGGATGCGAGAAGCCAAAGCTGAAACGATCGCTTGGCTTCAGGAAGCTATGGCGAAAAGAGATGAAAGTTTTGAAACCTTGGCAAGCCTTAGCATTCCTACGCTATTAATCCGGGGAACTCAAGATTCAATCAGCACTGCTGAAGATTTTTCATTAATGGAAAAAAAATTGCGGCAAGTAACCTATGTTCAAATACCGAACTCAGGTCACTTGCCGCCAATTGAAGATCCAATTGCAACGACTATTGCAATTGAGAACTGGCTTACTACTTTTGCAGGCCGTTAAAGACTTTCTTCCACGGAGTTAAGTCAACATCAGCTGCTGAACCTTGTCCGTTGTTTGCACCGTAATCAAACGGATTATCCAGATCTTTAACAAGTAGTACTAGATATGAGTAAGCAGCCGCTAACACGCCAGATACTACCCACTGCACGGTTGGCTTTGGATAATCAACAATTACTAGCAAACCTAGAACGATTGTTATCAACAATTCCATAAGCGCATAACCGGTTTTAATGAAACTGGTATTTCGAATTACTGACATGCGACCTAGCGCACCGCCCATGTCACCATTAGCAACAAATAGGCGAGCTAGGTAGTGGGTTGCAACGCCTGCTTTTTCTAAATCAACAATCATTTGCGCATTGTCGCTAGTTGCTTCGAATACTTCATCATCGCTAATGCGACCGTAAAGCCAGTCATTAATAGCAGTGCCAGTTTTGGCAATACGTGGACGAACCCAAGAAGAGTCAAGATCTTTAACTGCTAAGCCTTTGATCGCCAAGCCCTCAAAACCAGATAAACCACCAGCAAGTGCTGCTGGAAGTTTTTCAGATTCTTTGTAGTCAGCCATAACGCCACCAAGCATTAAACCAACAATGATTGAAGCACCAGTTAACACGGCGCCTGCGTCAGAAAAGCTGACTACATCATTGATGTTTGCAACTTCGTGAACTAAGTAACGAAGACCTAGAACAATTGCAACTACAGGCAGGGTGGTCAACAGCAAACGCCATTTAGCCATTTGAATATCCTTAAGTATTAAGACGGGTATTCAACAAGTTCGATGAGTACGCCGCCGGTGAATTTCGGGTGGATAAAGTTTATCCATGTTCCGTTAGACCCCATTTTTTGCGCAGGGTATACCGAACTAATTTGAGCCTCGGCCAATAATTTTGTTGCCTGCTCAAGATTTACTACGCGCAACGCAAGTTGTTGCATTCCTTCACCATGTTTTGAGATGAATTTTCCGATAGTTGATTCTGGATTTGTAGAGGCCAGAAGTTGAATCTTGGTGCCATCTTGAAAAAGCATCATGGCTTCCTCAAGATCCTGCTCGGCATTTAATTCTCGAGAATGAAGTTTGGCACCAAAATTTTCTTGCCAAAACAAGATTGCCTGATCAAGATCTTTAGCAGCCAGGCCAATATGATCAATGCCAATTACCAAGTCCTTTATGACTTCTTGTGGTGCTGGCATTTGAACCCCTAATTCAATCGCTAAAGTGACAGTAGGGGATTTTCCTTAACATTTGCAATTTATCGATTAGGGGCGCACACAGATGTCAGTAATTGTTGGTGGCTCACGCACAGCAATTGGCCGTTTATTAGGAAGTCTTAAAGATTTCTCGGCTACTGACCTTGGTGGTTTTGCAATCAAAGGCGCTTTAGCTAAGTCAGGTGTCAAAGCCAGTGACGTTGACTACGTAATTATGGGTCACGTACTGCAAGCAGGTGCTGGCCAAATGACCGCACGCCAAGCAGCAATTAAAGCTGGCATCGGAATGGATATCCCAGCCTTAACAGTTAACAAGGTTTGTCTTTCTGGAATTAATGCGATCGCATTAGCTGATCAATTAATCCGTGCTGGCGAAGTGGATGTAGTGGTTGCTGGTGGCATGGAAAGTATGTCTCAAGCTCCGCATTTACTCGTTGGCAGTCGCGAGGGCGTTAAGTATGGCGATTGGAATATGAAAGATTCCATGACTTTAGATGGACTTTATTGCTCAATTGATCAATTGGGCATGGGCGAAGCAACTGAGCGCTACAACTCAAAATATTCCTATGTAACTAGAACTGCTCAAGATGAGTTTTCCGCTAAATCGCATAAATTAGCAGCATCTGCCACATCAAATGGAATTTTCGACGATGAAATTACTGTGGTTGAAATACCTCAGCGCAAGGGCGAGCCAATAGTTTTCAAGACTGATGAAGGCATCCGTGCTCAAACCACCACTGAAACACTTGGCGCCTTAAAGCCAGCATTTGCAAAAGATGGCACAATCACAGCCGGTTCATCATCACAAATTTCTGACGGCGCTGCTGCAGTAATCGTGATGAGTGAAGCCAAAGCAAAAGAACTTGGATTACCAATCTTGGCTCACATTGAAGCACATGGAATGGTTGCAGGACCAGATGCATCGCTTCAAGCTCAGCCAGCAAATGCGATCAAAAAAGCTTGCGAAAAAGCCGGCGTGAAAGTAGCTGATCTTGACCTTTTGGAAATTAATGAAGCGTTTGCAGCGGTATCACTTGTCAGTATCAATGAACTTGGCGTCGCTGCTGAAAAAGTCAATGTAAATGGCGGAGCTATTGCTCTCGGTCACCCAATCGGAATGTCTGGCGCCAGAATTGTGTTGCATTTAGCAAATGAGCTTAAACGTCGTGGTGGTGGTCTTGGCGCTGCTGCACTTTGTGGTGGTAGTGGACAAGGTGACGCCCTTGTTATTCGCGTGCCGTAATAAATAAAGAATTCATGGAGTAATTAAGTGAACCAAAGTCCAATGCGCAATTTGCAGGGTGCTGTCGATCTTGGTGCACTTGCTGCTGCTCGCGAAGCTCAAAGCAAAGCTGCTCAAGTAGAGGCGACTAAGCAGGCAAACCCACTTGCTGCCCAAGTGATTATCGATGTCACTACACCGGAATTTGAAAACTTAGTTATTAAACAATCATCGGTTGTTCCAGTTGTCATTGACCTATGGGCAACGTGGTGTGGTCCATGTAAACAACTTTCACCAGTACTTGAACAACTTGCCCTTGAATACAATGGAAAATTTGTTTTAGCCAAAGTTGATGTTGATGCTGAACCACAAATCAGTGCAGCATTCCAAGTTCAATCGATCCCAACAGTGTTTGTGGCAATCGGCGGGCAAGTGGCACCACTTTTCCAGGGTGCTCAGCCGTACCCACAGGTTAAGCAAGTAATTGATGCAGTTCTTGAACAGGCTAAGCAATTGGGCGTAACTGGAAATGTTGCAGGCGATCAGGAAGATGAAGTTGAAGCCCCAGTAATTTCTGATCCAAGATTTGATGCTGCCGAAATGGCACTTGAACAAGGTGACTGGGATGGCGCAATCGCTGCCTACCAACTAGTTCTAGCTTCAACACCAAATGATGCAATCGCGAAAATTGGTTTATTAAATGTGCAATTACTAAAGCGCATGGATGGTGTTGATTTTGAAGCAGCCATGAATACCAGCGCTGCCGATATTGCATCCCAGCTAACTGCAGCTGATGCGCAATTCTTAATGAATGATTTCGCTGGAGCATTCAACAGATTAATTGAATTAGTTAAGGCAACTACTGGCAAAGAACGCGAACAAGTTCGAGATCGCCTGGTTGAACTATTTGAAATTGTAGGTCCAACAGATCCTGCAGTTGTTCGCGGCAGAACTGCCCTTGCTAACGCACTTTTCTAATTAAAAATTAGTCCTGCACATACCAACAGGTAGCAAGTGGTGGCAAAGTCACTAAAGCACTAGCTGGTTTGCCGTAGTAATCACCAGCAGTTGGATCGATGTGCGCAACGCTTCCAACACCTGAACCACCGTATTTAAGATCATCAGTGTTTAATACTTGGCGCCACTTTCCAGTTTTTGGAAGCGGTAGTTGGTACTTTTCTCGAACAACAGGTGAGAAATTAGTTACCGAGACTAAAACTTTGCTGTCATGGCCATGCCGCGCCCAAGCAAAAACATTATTCGCTGAATCGTCGCCAATTAACCATTCAAATCCGCCAGGTTCATTATCACGCTGCCAAAGTGCTGGAGTTGAGCGATAAATGTTATTCATTTCTTTGATGGTGCTCTGTAATCCACGGTGTGGTTCGTAATCAGTTAAATGCCAATCCAAACTCTTTGATTCAGACCATTCATCTGGTTGACCGAATTCAGTTCCCATGAAAATCAATTGCTTGCCAGGATGTGCCCACATAAATGACAAGTAAGCCCGCACGTTTGCTAATTTTTGCCAGTGATCACCAGGCATGCGTCCATATAGTGAACCTTTTCCGTGAACAACTTCGTCGTGACTAATCGGAAGAATAAAGTTTTCACTCCAGGCATAGACAAGTGAGAAAGTCATCATTCCGTGGTGATACATGCGGTGCACGGGATCTTCTTTGATGTATTCAAGTGAGTCATGCATCCAACCCATATTCCACTTGTAACCAAAGCCAAGCCCCCCAAATTCAGTAGGGGAAGTCACGCCCGACCAAGCAGTTGACTCTTCAGCGATCATCACTGCACCAGGCACTCGACCATAAACAGTTGCGGTAACTTCTTGTAAGAATTGAACGGCTTCTAAATTTTCTCGGCCACCATTAACATTTGGTTCCCATTGCCCATCTTCACGGGAGTAATCCAAATAAAGCATTGATGAGACCGCATCAACGCGAAGACCGTCAATATGAAATTCGGTTAGCCAATAAAGAGCATTTGCCAAAAGGAAGTTGCGAACTTCATTTCGCCCAAAATCGAAAACTAAAGTTCCCCAGTCTGGATGTTCACCGCGTTTTGGGTTGGCATGTTCATAAAGGCAGCTGCCATCGAATCTGGCTAACGCCCAATCGTCTTTAGGGAAGTGAGCTGGAACCCAGTCCATAATCACGCCAATGCCGGCAAGGTGACAGGCATCAACTAAGTGTCTAAATTCATCTGGATTACCAAAACGTGCAGTTGGGGCGTAATAGGAAGTGACTTGGTAACCCCAGGATGGCGCGTAAGGATGTTCAGCAACTGGCATGAATTCAATGTGAGTGAAGCCATGATCCTTTACGTATTCAACTAGTTTTTTGGAAAGTTCTAAATAGTTCAGTCCTGGCATCCAAGAGCCAAGGTGCACTTCATAAATACTCATTGCCTGGTCATGTGGATTGATTTGGCGGCGCTGATCCATCCAAGAGTTGTCTTGCCAGGTGTAATTGGATTTGAAAACTTTAGAAGCATTAGCAGGTGGAACTTCAGTGGCATATGCCATCGGATCTGATTTTGTTCTCCAATTACCGTCACGACCCAGAATCGAAAATCTATAGAGAGTGCCTGGGATCACAAGGGGAACGAAAATTTCCCAAACGCCACTTGAACCCATGGATCGCATCGGTGTGGCAAGGCCATCCCAATGATTAAAGTCACCGATTACTCGAACGCCTTGTGCATTTGGAGCCCAAACAGAAAAACGAATGCCAATTACGCCTTGGTGAGTCATTGCATGAGCTCCAAGGAAATTCCAAAGCTGTTCGTGCCGGCCTTCACCGAATAAATGCAGATCCATTTCACCAATCGTTGGTGCGAAACGATAAGGGTCTTCGGCTGCAATTTCACCATCACCGTAATCAACAACAAGTGAATATTGAGGAATTTTTGAACCAGCTACTCGGCCGATCCAAACCCCACGGTATTCATGGGCTAATGGATGACGCTGGCCATCTATTAATACTGAAACTGATTTAGCCCACGGGCGTAGAACTCGAATAATAATTCCGTGGCCATCGGGATGTGGACCAAGGATTGAATGGGGATCGTGATGCCAACCATCAACAACTTGATCAAGAATCTCAGTTGGAACTTTATGTGTAGCCATTTTTGTTACCTTGAATTCTTTTTACTCAGAATGATCGCGCAATTAGCAGATGGGTCAAGTTGGAAGGCGCTGTGCTCAGAGAGGGTATAGGTATCGCCAGATAATTCATCAATCATCTGAATATGGTCTTGCCAACCAAACCCAAGGGCTGGCATATCAAAATGGATAGCTGTTGCTTGGCTAACAAATGGATCAAGAGTTACGATCACAATTACTAAATCATCGCCATCGCGTTTTGAGTAACAGATAACTTGATCTGAATCGACACGATGGAAAGTTATATTTCGAAGTTGCTGCAGTGCCCGATGAGCCCTGCGAGCCTTGTTTAACTGACCGATAAATGGGGCAAGTGAATTACCACTGGCAAGTGCGCCATCCCAATCGCGGTTTTTGTATTCGTATTTTTCTGAAAAGTAATATTCCTCAGCACCAGGTTTAGTTGGCTGATTTTCAAAAAGTTCATAGCCTGCATAAACACCCCAAGTCGGTGACATAGTCGCGCCGAGGGCTGCTCTAATTGCAAAAGCCGGCCGTCCACCATTTTGTAGGTACGTTGGCAAGATATCTGGAGTATTAACAAAAAAGTTAGGGCGCATGTAGCTAGAGGCGCCACCAGAGAGTTCATTTAAATACTCTTCTAGTTCCCATTTCGAGTTACGCCAGGTGAAATAGGTGTAACTCTGCTGGAAACCAACTTCAGCAAGAGCACGCATCATCGCTGGGCGAGTAAAGGCTTCAGCTAGGAAAATCACATCTGGATCAGTGGCATTAATACGTGCAATTAACCATTCCCAGAAAGCCACTGGTTTGGTGTGTGGATTATCAACGCGGAATATGCGAACACCAAGATTCATCCAATGTCTAACAACTCGTTCTACTTCGGCATAAATACCTGTTGGATCCAGATCGAAATTAATTGGATAAATATCTTGATACTTCTTTGGCGGATTTTCAGCATATGCAATTGAGCCATCGGCGCGCTGGGTAAACCATTTTGGATTTGATTTAACCCATGGATGATCAGGGCTTGCTTGCAAAGCTAAGTCCAAGGCAACTTCAATATTTAGTTTGTTAGCTGCTTTAACAAACTCAACAAAATCTTTTTCAGTCCCAAGGTCTGGATGAATTGCATCATGGCCGCCGTCTTTGCCACCTACTGCCCAAGGTGAACCTGGATCATTTGGTCCAGGAGTCAAAGTGTTATTTGGACCCTTGCGGTGTGTGACACCTATTGGATGAATTGGCGGCAAGTACAAAACATCAAAGCCCATGTCAGCCACTGCTTGAAGTCGCTTCGTTGCAGTTTGGAATGTTCCACTTTGCCAAGTTCCATCGGCTTTTTGTTTAGCGCCTTCACTTCGCGGAAAGAATTCATACCAAGCACCATAAAGTGCTCGTTT
>JBEGOT010000093.1:0-6189 GCA_041181865.1 Actinomycetota bacterium
CCACCACAGAGTTCTCGAGCCCAGTCACCAATACTTACGACCCGAACTTGATCGCCGTATTTCTCACCAAATAGAGCCATCGCTCCAGTTTTGCGAGCTTCTTCTTGACTCATGTATTGAGAACTAACAAGTAGGTCTTGAATCAATACATCATTAACTCTGGCTTCAACATCGTTTAATACTGAAGTTGGAACTGCGCCCGCACTTGGGAAGTCAAAACGGAATCGACCCGGGCTATTTTCTGAACCCATCTGAGTTGCAGTCTCGCCAAGTGTTTCGCGGAAAGCCTTGTGAACCATGTGAGTTGCGGTGTGAGCACGTGAAATAGCAGTTCGCCTGATGATGTCAACGGCAGTTATCGCATTGTCACCAACTTTGAATTCACCGCTTTGTACTTTTCCACGATGAACAAATAATCCAGGTACTGGTGTTTGCACATCATTAATTGCAACCAAAGAGCCATTAGATAATTTGATTAAGCCGTGGTCAGCAAGCTGGCCGCCGCTTTCAGCATAGAAAGCTGTTCGGTCAACAACGATCTCAACTTCATCGCCAGCTTTAGCGCCAGATGCGTCTTGCCCGTCAATTAAGATTCCAGCAATCTTTGATTCAGATTCAGTTTCGCTGTAACCAAGGAATTTAGTTACGCCACTTTTAGCCATGATGTCTCGGTATGCAGTAACAGCTGCAACACCACTCTTACGAGCTTGGGCATCAGCTTTAGCTCGAGAACGTTGTTCTTGCATTAACTTTCGGAATCCAGCTTCGTCAACAGTTACACCTTGTTCACTTGCCATTTCCAGGGTTAAATCAATTGGAAAACCAAATGTGTCGTGTAGCGCGAAAGCCGAACTTCCACTTAGTGTTGTCTGCTTTGCTGCTTTAAGTTCAGTAACAGCCATATCAAACATAGATGTACCGCGCTCAAGTGTAGATAAGAATGATTCTTCTTCAGCAACTGCGATGGAAACAATGCGATTTAATTCAGTAGCCAATTCTGGATACTGAGGCGCCATCGCCTTAACGCTTGCTTTGATTAATTCGGCGATTGTTGCTTCGTGAGCGCCAAGTAGGCGCATGTTGCGAACCACGCGGCGAAGAATACGGCGTAATACATAACCGCGACCTTCATTGCCTGGCAGAACGCCATCTGCAATTAAGAAAGCACATGTTCTTGCATGGTCGGCAATTACGCGAAGCGAAACATCTGCTTTTTCATTTGCGCCATATTTTGCGCCAGTTAGTTCACTTGCTCGATCGAGAATGATCTTGGTGGTATCGATTTCATAGATGTTTTCAACACCTTGAAGCAGAGCGGCCATGCGTTCAAGACCCATGCCGGTATCAATGTTCTTGGCAGGTAATTCACCAAGAATTGGATAACCCTCTTTGCCTGGACCATCGCCACGTTCGAACTGCATGAAAACCAAGTTCCACACTTCTAAGTAACGATCTTCGTCGGCTACCGGACCGCCTTCACGTCCATAGGCAGGACCGCGATCGTAATAAATTTCAGAACATGGACCACATGGACCAGGAACACCCATTGACCAGAAGTTATCGGCCATGTCACGACGCTGAATTCGTTCCATTGGGACGCCAACTTTTTTATGCCAGATGTCGACAGCTTCGTCATCATCTAGATAAACAGTTGCCCAGAGTTTTTCTTCAGGAAAGCCATAACCACCATCAGAAACTGGTTTAGTTAGCAATTCCCAAGCAAATGGAATTGCTTCTTCTTTGAAGTAATCGCCAAAAGAGAAGTTTCCACACATCTGGAAAAAGGATGCATGTCGTGTTGTCTTACCAACTTCTTCAATGTCCAAAGTTCGAACAACTTTTTGAACACTGGTAGCCCGTGGATATGGCGCTGGCGCTTCACCTAAGAAATAAGGCTTGAATGGAACCATACCTGCGTTAACGAAAAGCAGTGTTGGATCATCAAGAAGTAAAGAGGCGCTAGGCACAACTGTGTGTTTGTTGGACTGGAAGTAATCCAAGAACCGTTGGCGAATGTCAGCGGATTCCACTTTTTGCACCTGCTCGCTAGATAGTTGAAATACAACCCTAACGAATCAATTAATAATTAGTTACTTACGCCCTAGTATTTGGCGAATCTTGGTCCAGACTTTTGCCAAATTTGCCTCTTGGCCACGTTCAACTGGAATGTAATAGCGGGCATTGGCAATCGCATCAGGCAAGTATTGCTGAGTTGCGATGCCTTCTGGAACATCATGCGGGTATTGGTAGTCAACACCATGACCTAGTGAACCAGCCCTGGCGTAATGGCTGTCCCGAAGTGGCGCTGGAACTTCGCCAATGTTGCCTGAATTTAGATCTGCAATAGCCGCATCAATTGCAAGATAAGCCGAATTAGATTTTGGTGCTAAACAAAGTTGAATTGTGGCCTGCGACAAGGTAATTCTTGCTTCTGGAAAACCAATTAAAGCAACTGTTTGGGCTGCAGCAACAGCAGTTTGCAATGCAGTTGGATCAGCCAAACCTATGTCTTCACTTGCAGAAATCATTAAACGCCTGGCGATGAAGCGTGGATCTTCTCCGGCTTCAATCATTCTGGCTAAATAATGCAGCGCAGCATCCACATCGGAGCCACGAATACTCTTTATGAAAGCGCTAATCACGTCATAGTGTTGATCACCCGCACGGTCATATCGAATTACGTGATGATCACTTGCCGTTGCTAAATGTTCAATCGAAATTTCAGTTGAACTATCTGCTTGGCAAACAGCAGCAGCTGCTTCCAGAATTGTTAACGCTCGCCTAGCATCGCCCCCGGCCAACCGAATTAATCCAGCTTTTGCATCAGAACTGATACTTACTTTTTGATTCAGTCCGCGTGGATCAGTTAGTGCCCGTTCTATCAAAGCTGAAATGTCTTCTTCGGTCAGACTGGTAAGTGTTATTAAAAGTGATCTAGATAAAAGTGGTGCGATAACTGAAAATGATGGGTTCTCAGTTGTTGCTGCAACAAGTGTTACTGCCCCACTTTCGACACCTGGAAGCAAAGCATCTTGCTGTGCTTTATTAAATCTGTGAACTTCATCGACGAATAGAACAGTCTGCGCGCCATAAATTGATCTGTTTTCACTGGCTGCTGAAATAACATCGCGAACATCTTTAACGCCTGCTGTGACCGCAGATAGTTCAACAAACTTTGAATTACCGGCTTTGGCAATTAACTGCGCAATTGTTGTTTTACCAGTTCCTGGAGGGCCCCAAAGTATTACTGAATTCTTT
Source organism: Actinomycetota bacterium (assembly GCA_041181865.1). GTDB lineage: Bacteria > Actinomycetota > Actinomycetes > S36-B12 > UBA5976 > UBA5976. The sequence continues at coordinate 3,259 of JBEGOT010000093.1, forward strand.
GAATCAGTTCCATTATCTGAAAGAAGTCGTTGAAGTGGTCCGCCTTGATTAAGTGCATGACGCTGTCCAACAAATTCAGCAAGTGTGCGCGGACGCATTCTTACTGCAAGTGGCGCGCTCGCCCCTTCTTGATCAAATAAGGAGCCCGACAATTTAGTGCTCGTCTTTTGCGAATGGATCAGCGTCGATGCCAGCTTCAGCACGTTGCTGGGCAGTAATAGGCGTTGGTGCGCTAGTTAGTGGATCAAAGCCAGCACCGGTCTTTGGAAACGCAATCACGTCACGAAGACTTGGCGCGCCAGCTAGCAACATACAAATACGATCCCAACCAAATGCAATACCGCCATGTGGTGGTGGCCCATAGGCAAATGCTTCAAGTAAGAAACCGAACTTGTCCTTAGCTTCGTCATCTGAAAGACCAAGTGTTCTAAATACGCGCTCTTGAACATCACTTTGGTGAATACGAATAGAACCGCCACCAATTTCATTGCCATTACAAACAATGTCGTAAGCCCAGGCAAGTGCTTCACCTGGTGATTCTTCGAAACGATTAATCCATTCAGAGTTTGGTGAAGTGAATGGGTGGTGTACGGCAGTCCAAGTGCCATCGTCAGTTAGTTCAAACATCGGTGCATCAATGATCCAAAGAAATGACCATTCGTCTTCATTGATTAAACCGCAACGTTCGCCAACTTCTTGACGAACAGCACCAAGTAATTGTTGGGTAGCGGATTTGATACCCGCACCAAAGAATGCACAGTCACCTGGTTTTGCAGATAGTTGAGCAGCAAGTCCAGCACGTTCAGTTTCAGAAAGATTCTTTGCAACTGGGCCACCAAGAGTTCCATCTAATTCAAAGGTGACATATGCCAAACCTTTAGCGCCACGTTGTTTTGCCCATTCTTGCCAAGCATCAAATGTGCGACGTGGTTGATCGGCGCCACCTGGCATAACCACAGCGCCTACGTATTCATTTTGGAAAACTCTGAATTCGGTATTTGCGAAGTAACTTGTGCAATCAACTAGTTCGATGTCAAATCGAAGATCTGGCTTATCTGAACCGTATCTAGCCATTGCTTCAAAATAAGTCATGCGCGGAATATCGCCGATCTTATGACCGATAGTTCCGTGCCAAAGGTTGCGAACAATTGCTTCGCCAACTTCGATGATGTCTTCTTGTTCAACGAAGCTCATTTCGATATCAAGCTGGGTGAATTCTGGTTGACGATCTTTACGGAAATCTTCGTCGCGGTAACAGCGCGCTATTTGGTAATACCGTTCCATACCTGCAACCATCAAAAGCTGTTTGAAAAGCTGTGGGCTTTGTGGAAGTGCATACCAATGTCCAGGTTGCAGGCGAACTGGAACCAGGAAGTCGCGGGCACCTTCTGGAGTTGATCTAGTAAGGGTTGGGGTTTCAATCTCAACGAAGTCACGTTCATGAAGAACTTCACGAGCCAAACGGTTAACTTCACTTCGCATCCGTAGTGCATCACCTTGAGAACTGCGACGCAGGTCTAAGTAACGGTATTTGAAGCGAGTTTCATCGCCAACGTTGATCGAATCATCGATCGGAAATGGCAGCGGAGCGCTCTTACTTAAAACTTCAACGGTTGAGGCAACAACTTCAATGTCACCCGTTGGGATTTCAGAATTTTCGTTTCCGCTTGGGCGAACGCGAACTTCACCAATTATCTTTAAACAGAATTCATTACGGAGATCGCCAGCAACTTCTTCGTCATTAACAACGACCTGCACTGTGCCAGTGCGATCACGAAGATCAAGAAATGCAATGCCACCATGGTCACGGCGACGACCAACCCAGCCAGTTAGTGTGACGGTTTGACCAGCATGTTCACGGCGCAAAGTACCTGCGTCATGTGTACGTAACATTAATTCCTCGTTTTGGGGCTATTTAAGTAAATCGGTTAAGCGTTGCGACAACAATTCTAGTGCGAACGTTTCCTGTTCCCCGCTACCCAAATTTTTCAGAACTACTGTGTGATTTTGCATCTCATCATCGCCAATAAGTAATGCAAACTTTGCTCCAGAGCGATCCGCACCCTTCATCGCTGCTTTAACGCTTCGATTATCAAGTGCGATCTCTGCCCCGTAGCCAGCTTTTCGAATCTCACCTAGTAAGTGGAAACATCTGGTTGAGGCTGCTTCACCAAGTGGTATCACATATATATCTGTATTTGAATCAGCTGTTGGGTTTAAACCTTCTGCTTGAACCGCAAGGCAAGTTCTATCAACACCAAGACCAAAACCAACGCCACCGATAGCTGGACCACCAAGAGTTTCAATTAGTCCGTCATAACGTCCACCACCACCAATGGCAGATTGTGCACCTAGGCCTTCATGAACACATTCGAATGTTGTGCGCACGTAGTAATCCAAACCACGCACAAGACGTGGAGCTGATTCATACTTAACTTCCAACACATCTAAATATCCAAGTACCTTGCTGTGGTGATCCTGGCATTCAGCACAAAGATGATCTGGAATAAGTGGTGCATCTTTAAGTTGCTTTTGAACCTCGGCTCGCTTGTCATCTAGAACGCGAAGCGGATTGATTTTTACGCGTGCTTTAGTTTGTTCATCTAGATCAAGACTGTTTAGGAATACCACAAGTTTTTCTCTATATGCCGGACGGCAATTAGCGCAACCAAGTGAATTAATTAGGAGTCGAACATTCTTAAGACCAAGCAATTCACGCTGCGCGTAAATTGCCATCCAGATAACCTCTGCATCTAAAGCTGGATCCATTGACCCGATTGCTTCAACGCCAACTTGAGTATGTTGACGGTAACGACCTGATTGTGGTTGTTCGTATCTAAAGTTAGGACCGGTGTACCAAACTTTTGCAGGAAGTGGACCTTTGTCCATTCTGTTTTCTAACATTGCGCGAAGAACACCAGCTGTGCCTTC
>JBEGOT010000094.1:0-5917 GCA_041181865.1 Actinomycetota bacterium
AAGCCAGATAAAAAACCAAACCTTACTTATCTAGGTGTACCAGCTTTCAAGACTTCAATTAGCCAAACTAACGCCCATGCCACGCCCAATGCTGTTCGCGAAGCATTACTTCGTTATTCAACTTATTCCTGGTCCCATGAATTAGATGTTCGCTACGTTTCTTTCTTTGATGGCGGCGATGTGATTGACCCTGATTTTGCAGAAGGTGAAGCAAGGGTTGAAGAAAAAGTTAAGGAACTAAAAGAAACTGACCTTTTAATTGCAGTTGGCGGTGATAACTCAATTACCTATTCAGTTGCTAAAGCAGCGTGGGGTAGTCAAATCGGTAAAGCCGGGTTGATCACATTTGATGCGCACCATGATCTTCGGGATGGTGAAAGCAATGGTTCGCCAGTAAGACGTTTGATTGCTGCTGGTCTGCAGGGAACGCATGTCGTTCAAATCGGTATCAGCGATTATGCCAATTCACCTGCTTATGCCAAGCGCGCTAAAGAATATGAGATAACCGTGATTACTCGAGATGCTCTGAGACGCAGGCCACTAAAAGATGTGATGGATGAAGCAGTAGAAATTGCGGGAGCTAGCGGAGGACCAGTTCATTTGGATGTGGACGTGGATGTCTGTGATCGTTCAGTTGTTCCAGCTTGCCCAGCAGCAGCCCCAGGTGGCATCAGCGCCGATGAGTTACGACAGTTAACTCACTTTGCCAGTTTGCATCCGTCAATAAAAACTCTGGACTTTACTGAAATTGATGCCACAATAGATTCACCCGACCAGCGAACTGTTCGTCTAGCGGCTTTGTGTATTTTGGAAGCTGCAGCAGGCGTGGCAATTCGCACCGGCAACATTGAAAACTAAATGCACCAAATCAAAGATTTCTAAAATTTAAAACCGCAAACTGAAAGAGGAAACATGACCACACTGAAGAACTTCATCGGCGGCAAGCTGCTTGACCCAGTCAAAGGCAACATGATGGATATGGAAAACCCGGCCACCGGTCAGGTTTACGGTCATGCACCACGTTCAACTGCAGAAGATGTTGACTTAGCCTTCAAGGCAGCTGATGCTGCATTTGATGGTTGGAAGCGCACAAGTCCTGCTGATCGCAGCTTGGCAGTTTTCCGTATTGCAGATTTGATGGAAAAGCGTGCATCCGAATTAATTGCAGCTGAAGTTCAAGACACTGGCAAGCCAGTGTGGTGGATGCGTGACATGGAAATGCCAATGTGTGTTGATCACACTCGATTCCATGCAACTCTTGCTCGTAACCTTCCAGGCTTATCAAATGGTGAATACCTTTCAGGTTATGACTCAACTGTTCGCCGCGAACCAGTTGGCGTTTGTGCTCAGGTTGCACCTTGGAACTATCCATTACTAATGGCGATCTGGAAGTTTGCGCCAGCAATCGCACTTGGTAACACCATCGTGCTTAAGCCATCTGATACAACTCCAGCAACAGCTGCGATCCTTGCAGAAATTTTTGCTGAAACACTTCCAACTGGTGTTGTGAACATCGTTTATGGTGATCGCGATACAGGTCGTGCAATGGTTGCGCATAAGCGTCCAGACATGGTTTCAATCACTGGTTCAGTTCGTGCCGGTATGGAAATTGCCGCTAACGCAGCTCCTGATCTAAAGCGCATCCACCTTGAACTAGGTGGCAAGGCACCAGTAATTGTGTTTGCTGACTGCGACTTTGATCGCACAGTCGATGAAGTTGCAACTGCAAACGTAATGAACGCAGGTCAAGACTGTGCTGCTGGTACCCGTGTAATTGTTGAAGAAAGCATCGCTGAAGAATTCACTGCAGCACTTGCAAAGCGCGTTAGCCAATTCAAGTTCGGTGCTCCAGAAGATGACAACAACTACTATGGCGCGCTTAACAGCCAAGCCCAGCTCGATCGCGTTCAGGGCTTCATTGATCGCTTGCCAAGTCATGCGCAAGTTCTAACTGGTGGAAAAGCATCGCGCCTTAACGGTGGTTACTACTTTGAACCAACACTTGTTGCTGGTCTAAAGCAAGATGACGAAATGATCCAAAATGAAGTGTTCGCATCTGTTCAGACAATCCAGACATTCAAAGACGAAGCTGATGCAGTTCGCATGGCAAATGATGTTGCTTACGGCCTTGCTGCATCAATCTGGTCAACAAATCACCAAAAAGTTATCCGCGTAAGCCAAGACATTGACTTTGGTCAGGTTTGGGTTAACTGCCACTTGGTACAAGTTGGTGAAATGCCTAACGGTGGTTTCAAGCATTCAGGTCACGGAAATGACCTATCTGCTGAAGCACTTGAGGGATACACCCGCGTAAAGCATGTCATGAGCTACACCGGTCGATAAGACTAATTAACAAAAGGAACGCTTGATTTATCAAGCGTTCCTTTTGCATTTCTGAGGTTCGAAATATTTCGATATGCTTTAACCTCCAATCAAAAAGGCTGAGCAATGAATCTGAAGAACCGCGATTTCCTAAAGGAAACCGACTTCACTGCAGCTGAGTTCGAATACTTAATTGATCTTGCGATCGAACTAAAAGCCCAGAAAAAAGCGCGCAAAGAAAAGCAGCGCATGGTTGGCCGAAGCATTGCTCTTATTTTTGAAAAAACTTCCACCAGAACCAGATGTGCTTTTGAGGTTGCTGCCTTTGACCAAGGAGCATTCACTACTTATTTAGATGGCTCGTCATCGCAGGTTGGCCATAAGGAATCTGTTGCAGATACTGCGCGCGTTCTATCTCGTTATTACGATGCAATTGAATACCGCGGTAACCAACAAGCCCTGGTTGAGGAATTAGCCCAGTACGCTGACGTTCCGGTTTATAACGGACTAACTGATGAATGGCATCCAACTCAGATGCTGGCTGATTTTATGACAATGATTGAGCACTCAGGGAAGCGCCCAAAGGACATCGCATTCACTTATGTTGGCGATGCCAGATCCAACATGGGTAACTCACTTCTTGTCACCTCGGCACTTTTAGGCGCTGACCTTCGAATCGCATCACCTAAGAAACTTTGGCCATCAACTGAAATTCAGGCAATCGCAAATGAACTTGCTAAGACTAGTGGTGCGAAGTTGCTGCTCACCGAAGAAATGGATGAAGCACTTCCTGGATCAGATTTTGTGCATACAGATGTTTGGGTATCAATGGGCGAGTCTGAAGAAATCTGGAAAGAGCGCGTTGAGCTGCTTGGCAGTTACCAGGTCAACCATGAAGCACTTGCCAAAACTGGTAACGCAAACGCTAAATTCATGCATTGCCTTCCCGGTTTCCATAATGAGCAAACAACTGTTGGTCGAGCAATTGCAAACAAAACCGGAATGCACGAAGGCCTTGAGGTGTCTCATGATGTTTTTGAGGGACCATCAAGTGTGGTTTTTGATCAGGCCGAAAATCGATTACACACCATTAAGGCAATAATGGTCGCTACTATTGGTGACTAATAACAAGGAAGTTTTAGATAAATGAGCAAACTCTTTAGCCCAATTAAAGTCGGCGGCGTTGAAATAAAAAATCGTGCATGGGTAGCTCCGATGTGTCAGTACTCAGCCGCTAACGGTCTGATTCAAGATTGGCATGCGGTCAATTACGGTGCTTACATTACCGGTGGCGCAGGTCTAGTAATGGTTGAAGCAACTGCAGTTAGACCAGAAGGTCGAATTACTCCGGGATGCACTGGAATTTGGACGGATCAACAAGCGCAGGTACTCGCGGAAATTCCAAGATTTGCACATCGTCACGGAGTTAAAGCTGGAATCCAGTTGGCTCATGCTGGACGTAAAGCTTCAGTTTCCTCTCCTTGGGAAGGCCTTAAACCTGTTCCTCACGCTGAAGGTGGTTGGCAAACAGAGGCTCCATCCGCTGTTGCTTTTGAAGGTTATCCAGAACCAACAGCGATGACTTTGGCGGACATCGCTTCACTTAAAGCCGACTTTGCCTCGGCAGCCGAGCGCGCACTTTCTGCTGACTTTGACATCATCGAAATTCACTCTGCTCATGGCTATTTACTTCACGAATTTTTATCACCCATTTCAAATAAGCGAACTGATGAATATGGTGGCTCGCTAGAAAACAGAATTCGACTTCTATGTGAAATCGCTAGCGAATTGAGACTCATTGTTCCTTCGAGTCGTGCGCTTCTTGTTCGAATCTCAGCCTCAGATTGGATAGAAGGCGGTTGGGATATTGAGCAAAGCGTTGAGCTTTGTCGAGAATTAAAATCTCGTGGCGTTGACTTGATTGATGTGTCTTCCGCTGGAATTTCAACAGCCCAAGACATAAAACTAGGTCCTGCTTACCAAACACCGTTTGCCGAAAGAATCCATCAGGAAACTGGAATTGCAACCAGTGCCGTTGGTTCCATCACAACCGGCAAGCAGGCAGAAGAAATTTTGCAGCGTGGAGATGTTGAAGCGGTTATGGTTGGCCGAGCAATGTTAGCTAATCCTCGTTGGCCAGCACAGGCTGCGCATGACTTAGGTGAGGAACTTCCATTACCGAGTCAATACTTACGAGCAGTATTTGATTAATTTCCACTTTTACTTGCAGCTAAGACCGAGCCGATCAAAATTGTAGGAAATGCCAGCAGCATCGATGGCGTAATTTCTTCACTTAAGATCACAATTCCTAGAATCACAGCAACAGCTGGATTGATATAAGTAATGATGGTGATTCGACTTGGACCAACTTCATCAACAGCTTTAAAGAGCAAAATAAATGCTAGAACTGTACATAGCAGCCCCAAGCCAATGACGCTAAGAATTGTGTCAGCTGAAATTTGATCAACATATTTCCAGGAATCGTTCATGAATTCATACGCGACTATTGGTGCGTAAAAGGCCATTCCCATAAATTGCGACCAAGCCATAATTCCAATACTTGGAACATTACTTAACATTTGAGAAATAATTACTGGTCCAAGTGCGTAACCCAAAATTGCAAAGCCGACAATTGCAACCGACCACCAATTATCTGCCCTAATTTCGAAACCAACTAGAAGAGATACGCCAACCAGTCCTATTAATAGCCCGCTGATGCGCTTTAAGTTCCAGTGCTGATCAAGGCCCATTCGATGGGTGATGATTGCATTGACGATTGGCACCGAGGCAATGAGAAGTGCAGTTAGGGAACTAGAAATTCTTTTTTCGGCAACACCAAGTACGCCAAATGGAATAGCCATTTCAATTAATGCGAAAGTTAATATTCCAGCTCGGTGCGTTTTAATCACGCCACCTTGCCCTTGTTTAAATGCCAATGGGAGCAAGATCATGCAACCCATTAATAAGCGACTAAAAACGACCATTGATGGTGAAATTTCTTCAACGGCAATTCGGATAAATAAATAAGGCGTGCCCCAGATAAGTCCAAGTGCACCAATTAATAGCCAGCCGCGTTTAGTCATAGTGACGAGTTTAGGTGTGAGCAATTTGTCCAGTAATCTAGGGTGATTATGACTGAGCAAGTTTTTAATGATTCAGCTGATCCAAATGCGATGGACTTCAATGCCATTCAGGAAAAGTGGCTGCCAATCTGGGATGAACTTGCACCATTTAGATCTGGAAATCCGGGCGATACGCGTCCTAAAAAATATGTCTTGGACATGTTCCCCTATCCATCAGGTGACCTTCATATGGGACACGCTGAAGCGTATGCACTCGGTGATGTTATTGCTCGTTACTGGGCACATAAAGGTTTTAACGTTATGCACCCAATTGGTTGGGATGCTTTCGGTCTTCCGGCAGAGAATGCGGCAATTAAACGAAATGAAAGCCCAGCAATCTGGACTTATGAAAACATTGCTGTTCAAAAAGCTTCGATGCGCAGGTATGCCTGTTCTTTTGACTGGGATCGTGTTTTAAATACTTGTGATCCTGAGTACTACAAGTGGAACCAGTGGTTCTTCTTGCAGATGTA
>JBEGOT010000095.1:0-4691 GCA_041181865.1 Actinomycetota bacterium
CATTATTAGCAATATTCCACGGTTAGTTCCTGGCTGGACAAAGCCGATCATCGTAGGTCGTCACGCTTTTGGTGATCAATACAAAGCAACTGACACCAGAATTCCTGGCGAGGGAACTTTAACTTTAACTTTTACTCCAAAAGATGGAAGTGCGCCAATGGAGTTAAATGTTTTTGAATTCCCTAGCGGGGGCGTTGCAATGGCAATGTATAACTTGGATGAATCAATCAGAGAATTCGCTAGAGCTTCAATGCGTTATGGACTAAGCCGTAACTACCCGGTTTATCTTTCAACGAAGAACACAATCTTGAAAGCATATGACGGTCGCTTTAAAGATATTTTCCAAGAAATATTCGATGCTGAATTCAAAGCTGACTTTGATAAAGCTGGTTTAACCTACGAACATCGTCTAATCGATGACATGGTTGCTAGCGCCCTTAAGTGGGAAGGCGGATACGTCTGGGCATGTAAGAACTACGACGGCGATGTCCAGAGTGACACTGTTGCTCAAGGCTTTGGTTCACTTGGTTTAATGACGAGTGTTTTGATGACACCAGATGGTAAGACGATTGAAGCAGAAGCTGCCCACGGCACAGTTACTCGTCACTACCGCCAGCATCAGCAAGGTAAAGCAACATCAACTAATCCAATTGCTTCGATTTTTGCTTGGACCCAAGGTCTAGCCCACCGTGGCAAGTTAGATGGCACACCAGAAGTTACAAAGTTTGCGCAAACACTTGAACGCGTCTGTATTGAAACAGTTGAAAGCGGCAAGATGACAAAAGATCTAGCCATCCTGGTTTCAGATGATCAGCCGTACCTAACCACTGAAGATTTCTTGGCTGCAATTAATGAAAATCTCCAGAAAGCAATGGCCTAACTTCCTTGGCACTTGGTGTTGTAACGGTAAACGTCAATGGCGTGCGGGCCACCGCACGTCGTGGCGGACTTGATTGGATTAAAGACCAACTTGGCTCAGGTGAAGTTCAAGTTATCTGCTTACAAGAAGTTAGAGCCACTACCGATCAACTTCATGAGGAATTAGATAAAGCAAATCTAAGTGAACTCCATGTTGCCCATGATTCAAGTGCCAGACTTGGCCATGCTGGAGTAGCAATTCTTAGCACCCTGCCATTAACAAAAGTGAAAACCGGAATTGGTCCAAAAGAATTCGCAGACACAGGTCGTTATGTGCAGGCAAGTCTTAAAACCAAAAAGGGCGAAGTAACAATTGCTTCCGTTTATGTTCATGCTGGTGACGTTGAAAAACCTGTTCAACAAGAAAAGTATCGTTTCCTAGATGCGCTAAGTAAGAAATTCAAAACTGCACAAAGCGCAGGGGATTTTTTCTTAGCCTGTGGTGATTTAAATGTGGCGCATAAAGAAGCAGATTTAAAGAATTGGAAAGGAAACATTGGTAGAGCCGGTTTCCTTGACGAAGAGCGCGCTTACTTTGATCATTGGTTTGAAAAAATTGGTGTTGTTGATTTAGCTCGTAAAGTTGCCGGTGATATTGACGGTCCGTACACATGGTGGTCATGGCGTGGAAAAGCTTTTGATACTGACACAGGATGGCGTATTGATTACCATGTCAGCACTAAAGAATTAGCAAAACATGTCAAAGATGTATATGTAACTCGCGCAGATTCATATGCAAAAAGATGGAGCGATCACGCGCCATTAACCGCTAAATTTAACGTTTAATTCGGTTTATCTAAATAGATTAAGATACTTTTTGTGAATCAACTGTTGCCTATTTTTGGCATAATTTTTGCGATCCTGGTTTTCAGCGCCTTTTTCGTAGCTGCGGAAGCTGCGCTGATTTCTTTACGTGATTCACAAATCACTCGAATTGTTGAAACCAAAGGACGTCGCGGTCAACGCTTGGGCAAATTAATTCAGCGTCCAAATAGATTCTTGGCTGCTGGCCAAGTTGGCGTGACACTTTCAGGATTTTTATCTGCTGCATTTGGTGAAAAAAGAATTGGTCCAATTGTTACCCCGCGTCTTGAAGAACTTGGACTATCTTCAGGTTCAGCAGAAACGTTGGCCTTTATTGGAACAACTTTGGTAGTTGCCTACATTGCACTTGTATTTGCAGAATTAGTCCCGAAACGTCTAGCCATCCAACATGCCGAAAGTTATGCACTTTTACTAGCCGGATTTATTGACGTAACTGCAAGGATTTTTGCTCCATTTATATTCTTACTTTCCAAATCAACTGACTTAGTTCTTAAAATTCTTGGTGGCGATCCAGGTGCAGGTAGAGAACATATTTCTGGTGAAGAACTTCGCGGAATGGTTGCTGCTCACGAAGAGTTAACTCACGAAGAGCGCGAACTTATCGATGATGTGTTTAGCGCAGGTGATCGTGAAATTCGAGAAATTATGATTCCACGTACTGAAGTCGCATTCCTGGATGCAGACCTTCCGGTTTTTAAAGCAGTAAAAATTGTTGCCGATAAGCCGCATTCACGTTATCCAGTTTCAGATGAATCTCAAGATGATGTCGTTGGGTTTGTGCACGTGCGTGACTTACTTGATCCAGAATTGCAAGGCCGATCAATTCGAATTGGCGATCTAGCTCGCGAAGTACTCCGTCTGCCAGGGTCAAAACAAGTTATCCCGACTCTGACCCATATGCGTGCAGCCAGTACCCACATGGCAATTGTTGTAGATGAATATGGTGGCACCGCAGGGATTATCACCATGGAAGATTTAGTTGAAGAATTAATTGGTGACATTCGCGATGAGTATGACACTGATGCATCAGAAGGTGTAATCAAACCGGATACTGATTTAATCGTTGATGGATTACTGAATCTTGATGATTTCGCTGAGGAAACTCTACTGGAACTTCCTGAAGGTCCGTATGAAACTGTTGCCGGTTTTGTAGCTGCAGAACTTGGTCGCTTGCCAATGGTTAACGACGAGGTTTATGTTGAAGGCGGGAAACTAACTGTCGTTGAGATGGATGGCCGCAGAGTTTCTCGAATTCATGTCGTGCGTAACAGTCAAAATAAGGCATGACAGAATAGACCAGTGAGTAAACCACGCGTTTTATCTGGAATCCAACCAACTTCAGATAGCTTCCATATTGGTAATCACCTTGGAGCGCTTCAAAATTGGGTTGCCATGCAAGAAACCCATGAGTGTGTTTACTTCATCGCTGACATGCACGCGATCACTGTTGAGCAAGATCCAAAGCAGCTAAAAGAACGTACTTTGGTTTCTTATGCACAATTGCTGGCACTAGGTATTGATCCAAAGAAATCAATTTTGCTTGTGCAAAGCCAGGTGCCTCAACATGCCCAATTGATGTGGGTGATGTCGTGCATTACAGGTATCGGCGAAGCAAATCGCATGACTCAGTTCAAGGACAAAGCAGCCAAGGGTGGCGCTTCGACTGCAAGCGTCGGCTTGCTGACGTATCCAATCTTGCAAGCTGCAGATATTTTGCTTTATCAAGCAAATGCCGTTCCAGTTGGTGAAGATCAACGCCAACACCTTGAATTAACTAGAGATTTAGCTATTCGATTTAACGGTCGTTTTGGTGATGTGTTTACCGTTCCTGAAGCATTCATTGTCAAAGAAACTGCCAAGATCATGGACTTGCAGGATCCAACCTCCAAGATGAGTAAATCTTCTCCTACAGGTTGTGTGAATTTACTTGATCCAATAAAAACCACAGAAAAGAAGTTCAAGTCTGCTGTGACTGATTCGGAAACTGAAATTAAATTCGATGCCGCCAAAAAACCTGGTGTTTCAAACCTATTGACGATCAATAGTGCTTACTCAGGCAAATCAATTACTGAATTAGTTAAATCTTTTGAAGGTCGCATGTATGGCGATTTAAAGAAGGAGACTGCAGAAGTTGTCATTTCCTTCATTGAGCCATTCCAAGAAAGAGTCGAAGCGCTTTTAACCGATAAATCAGAATTAGAGAAATTAATGCACGATGGCGCAAGCCGCGCAGGCGAAATTGCGGCAAAAACAATAGATGCTGCTTACGAGAAAATTGGGTTCGCTAAGTGAGCTGGGACGTAGTCCTTTTCGATTTGGATGGCACCTTAACTGACTCGGGTCTAGGTGTTGGTAACGGCGTACTTTATGCAATCAAAGAAATGGGATTCCCTGAACCAGAACCAGGTTCGTTGCGCAAATATCTTGGCCCACCACTTTGGTCATCGTTTCGCGACTACGCCGGAATGAATGAAGAAGAAACAAAAATTGCTGTTGAGCTTTACCGAAAGTATTACAACGAAACTGGTGCTTACGAAAATAGTGTCTACCCAGGAATTCCTGAGTTACTTACCGAATTAAATAAACAAGAAAAGCGACTTGCAGTTGCAACTTCAAAAGTTGATTATGCGGCAGTGAATATCTTGCGCCACTTTAATTTGGATCATCATTTTGAAGTAATTGCTGGTGGCGATGAGCATGGTGTTACCAGGGGAACTAAAGCTCTAGTCATCGCTCATGCACTCGAAGAATTAAGAATGTGTGATGGCACATCTGTTGTGATGATCGGCGACCGTGAACATGATGTTCATGGCGCTGCTGAGCATAAGCTTCCAGCCATTGGCGTAACTTGGGGTTACGCCGAAGATGGCGAACTTTCCCATGCAGGCGCCGTTGAGGTAGTTGAATCAGTAGAACAACTAGCGCAATTACTGCTTGATTAAATTTTG
>JBEGOT010000096.1:0-7295 GCA_041181865.1 Actinomycetota bacterium
AACAATAGTCATGCCAATTGGATCACCATTTGGCGTAGCGACAGCCCCAAAGACGAAACTTCCCAAAATAATCCAACGCCAAGCCGATGCGATCTTTGAGCCGGTAAGTATTCCTGAGAAATTCAGGCCAACTAGAACAAGAGGTAAAAGGAATCCAATTCCAAAGAACATTGCTAACTGCAAGAAGAACGAAAGATACGCATCAACGCTGGTGAAATTTGAAACATCTGATGGCGTGAATTCAAAAAGAACTTTAAGCATTCTGGGCATAACTGCGTAAGCAAGTGCAACACCTGAAAGAAATAATGGCGTTGCTATGCCAGCAAAAATATAAGCCCACTTCTTCTCATTGCCGCGCAAGCCAGGCGCAATAAAACGCCAAATTTGATAAAGCCAGATTGGCGCCGTAAGAACCACTCCAGTAGCAAGTGAAACACGAAGTTGCATTGAAAACCCGCTGGTTACACCAGTCAGAGCCAATACCGTGCTGTCGTTTGCTACATGATCAAAAGGTTCACGAATGACACTGAAGATTCGAGCAAACTGCTGCCAAACAAGAATCGTGCCAACAAGTATTGCTAAGGCACTTTTAACTATGCGATTTCGAAGTTCGCGAAGGTGCTGGGCAAGCGTCATTGCGCCTGACGCAGTGGACATTGGTTATTCGTTACCTGATTTTTGTTCGTTATCTTTTTTAGCTTCTGAACTCATTTCAGACTTAAAGATACGGATTGAGCGGCCAACACTGCGAGCTGCATCTGGCAAGCGCTTTGAACCAAATAGAACAATTACCAACAAAATCAAAATGATTGCGGCTGGTGAATCAAATAGAGCTCGCACACTCTCTCCTTTAACTAGGTATAACTACTTTAACTGATGTTATTTAGGGCTTGCCAAGCGGAAATCTTTTCCTTAATTCTTAGCGCTAATTCTGTTGGTGCTAAAGGTTTTATCTGTCCGCCACTAGCCAAAATCTCACGAGTAATCCACTCAAGGTCGTGAACGGAGATAACTAGTTCGACCGTTGTGTCGGTTAAGGCACGTTTTGACTTAATGATCTGCGGATCAAATTCCAACACTGCAGCATTTGTGCACTCGATCGTCACCTCAATTTGGCCTGATTCCAACCCTGTTGATGTTCCGGGATTAGTGCCTGATGTGCCTTTTCGATTGGTTAATTCAAGAGTTTTGATTCTGTCTAGTCTAAAAGTTCTCTCAGCAAGGGCGGCATGGCAAAATGCAACAACGTAGCGAATGTTTTCACTTAATGTGATTCTCTTTGGTTCGATGACTCGAGAAGTGAATCTGCCAGTATTGCCAGCAGCGTATTCAATTTCAACAACAACGCCTTGATTTATCGCATTGGCAATTTCAAGTGCTATCTGATCGGTGGATTCACTGTTTAGAACTTCTATAGGAATTTCACTCACACCAAACGCTTTTTGAAGTTTTAAAATCAATTGTTCAAGTGCGGTCGTGTCAACCACACCTGGTAGCTGCACGAGATAATGTAAACCGCTTAAAATTTCAAGGCCGGTATTCAAATCAAATCTGATCGGACGATCTAAGCCTTTGGCGTCGGCAACAAATAGGCTTTCTTCGTCATACAAATCTATGTCAACTAATTCCCCGCCGCCTTGTCCAGGGCCGGTAAACGTTGCCACTTGAAGCAGGTTGAGCAAATCTATTTTTGAAACATCGAAATGCTTTGCTACTTCATCTGCAGACGCGCCAGGATTTGCAGCAAGCCACGGCAAGATCTCAACTAATTTAGCCAGACTGTTTTTAATCATTTAGAAACTCCAGCTAAGAGGCGCGCAACTTCATCGCGTAAAATCTCAGGTGAAATCACTTTTACTTGATCGCAATTTTTAGCAATTATTCGAGCTAATTTGTCCTGATCAATTTGTTTGATCTCAACAGCATCAAATTGATCGCCTGAAGTAATACTCGTTGCAAGTAATCGTAATTCACCAGCTTGCTCTCTTTTAATTTCAAGATTTGCATCAATCAAAGTAGCTAATTCTGCTTGCCAGTTAGCGATTAATTGTGCAGGCTGCAGATCAGCAGGCGCACTCTCAATAGCATCTTCAGCGCTTATCGATACTTCCCCAATGATTCGTGAAATCTTAAAGATTCGCTGTTCACCTTTTAATTGGTCAAAACCGATCAAATAAGAGTTTCCATCAGTTAAAAAAATTCGCCAAGGGGCAATTAAACGCTCATCAAATGAATCCGAATTCTTGCTGTAATAAGTGAACTCAACACACT
Source organism: Actinomycetota bacterium (assembly GCA_041181865.1). Lineage (GTDB taxonomy): Bacteria > Actinomycetota > Actinomycetes > S36-B12 > UBA5976 > UBA5976. The sequence goes on from JBEGOT010000096.1 coordinate 2,272, forward strand.
TCCCAAGACTTTGAGCCTTAAGAACTTTCTCTAGGTGCTCACTTTGCCTAGCCAAGTCAAGATGTATTGGGCTTTGGATTTTTGTTTCATCACCTAAACGAAGTGCGGCATCAGCAAGAGCGGGGCCAAGTTGAGTATGTGCCCAGGCGGAACTTGCCAGATTTAAAAGTGCACGTTCCGCGCTTGTTAATTTAAGCTCAGGTAACTGCCATTCATCTGGATCGATGCTGTAGCCAAAAACATCGTCATGGAACTTATCGAGTTGAACTGTCTTTACTGGAGCGCCAATAGTTTCCCGAAGCATCTTTTTATCTCGCTCGAAAGCGCGTTCGAAAGCTTCGTCGCTTTTCCCAAAATAACCAGGTACTCGTTTGCGAATCTCTTCGCGTTCAATTGGCCTTTTGGCGTTCAGCAAGACAAAGAGCAGGTTTAACTCTCGCTCGGTCTTGCTATCTGACATTGTTTAGCCAACGCCCAAAAGATCGATGATGAAAACTAAAGTCTGGCCAGATAGACGATGACCACTTCCGGCAGGACCGTAAGCCAACTCTGGTGGAATTGTTAGTTGGCGACGTCCACCAACTTTCATACCTGGAATACCTTCTTGCCATCCTGCAATCAAGCCACGTAATGGAAATTCAATTGACTCGCCACGATCCCATGAAGAATCAAATTGCTCGCCTGATTCAAATTCCACACCAACATAGTGAACGGTTACTTTAGCTCCGGGTGTGGCTTCAGTACCGGTTCCAACAACCAAGTCTTTGATAACTAGTTCAGTTGGGGCTGGACCTTCTTGAAAATCAACTTCTGGTTTTTCCATTTTTCCTCTATTCGAAATCGATTAAATCTACGACGAAAATTAAAGTCTCATGTGGTTCAATTCCGCTTCCTGCAGGCGGTGTCGCGCCGTAGGCAAGATCACCTGGAATAACCAATACGCGACGTCCACCAACTTGCATTCCAGTTAAACCTTGTGTCCAACCTGGAATAACTTGATCAAGACCAAATTGAATTGGTTGGCCGCGATCCCAAGATGAATCAAATTTTTGACCACTGGTTAAGCCAACGCCAATGTAGTGCGCAAGTACTGTTGATGTTGGAACTACAGAATCACCTGTTCCAAGAATTTGATCACCAATTTCTAGTTCGGTAACTGGCGCAGCATCGCTACCAATCTCAATTACTGGTTCAGAGTCAAGGCTCCCAGTAACAGTGATTCCAGCAACTGTGATTGGTTCAAGTGGTCCTGCCACCTTGATTGCCGCGCCAGGGGTTGCTTCTACTGATGTCTGAGTTGAACTTTCACTGGCACAGGCAGTTAAAACCAGTGCAGTTGCGATGGTGATTGAAATCTTTGAAAACATTATTAGAGCCTACCTATTGAAACCATAATTTTGGTGAAGCGACATCACATCGCGTCGATCAGTCGCTGAACTCTTTCATCTGTATTAGCGAATGGATCCTTACATAAAACTGTGCGCTGCGTCTGGTCATTCATCTTTAAATGAACCCAGTCAACCGAGATGTCCTTATTTTTACTCTGCGCAGCAGATATGAAATCACCACGAAGCTTTGCTCTTGTTGTTTGAGGTGGGACTGTCTTAGCTTCAAGAACTTTTTCATCGGTTGAAATTCGGTTAGCCATGCCCTTGCGCTCAAGCAAATAGAAAAGCCCTCGACTTTGGGTTATGTCGTGATACATCAAATCAAGTTGGGCAATTCGTGGATTATCTAATTCCAGACCATGTTTTTGCATGTAACCATCGAGCAAATTCTTCTTAATAGCCCAATCGATATCGCGATCAATTAATTTGTAATTGGAAGTTTCAATCGCAACTAGTGTTCGTTCCCAAAGTTCCAATGCTTGCCGTTCAAGTGTGGTTAGATCATGATCGGCACTGAATTCTTTGGCTAGCCTTAAATACTCGCCTTGCATTTCAAGTGCGGTTAGGGATTGACCACTTGCAAGGGTAATTAATCCCCGACCTGTGATGTCATGTGAAACATCTCGAATAGCACGGATTGGATTATCTAAAGTGAAATCACGTTTCAAATAGTTTGCTTCAAGCATTCTTAAAACAAATTCCATTGAGGCGACTTTTAACATCGTGGTCATTTCAGACATGTTTGAATCGCCAACAATTACGTGCAAACGACGATAAGACTCTGAGTCTGCATGCGGTTCATCACGCGTATTAATAATCGGTCTAGATCTTGTTGTCGCGCTAGATACGCCTTCCCACATGTGATCTGCACGCTGCGAGAGTGAATAAATAGTGCCGCGTGGGGTTTCTAGTACTTTTCCAGCACCACTAATTAACTGGCGACTGATTAGAAAAGGAAGCAGTGCTTCGATTTGTGTTAAGTAGTCTGCCCTGCGGCGGATTAAATAGTTCTCATGGCATCCGTATGAGTTTCCAGATGAATCAGTGTTGTTTTTAAAAAGGTAAATTTCTCCATCTATGCCCTCTTCGGCCAGACGATCTTGTGCATCGGAAATTAGATCTTCAACAACACGCTCTCCAGCACGGTCATGAATCACTAGCTGTTCTAAATCATCACATTCGGCAGTTGCATATTCTGGGTGGCTTCCGACATCTAAATAAAGACGGGATCCATTCGTTAGAAATACGTTGCTACTTCTACCCCATGCCACAACCCTTTTAAAAAGATAACGAGCTACTTCATCTGGAGTTAATCGACGTTGACCTTCAAATGTGCAGGTAACACCAAATTCGGTTTCAATACCGTAAATGCGACGAAATTGACTCGCCATAGCGACTTTTACTGTCCGCCCTTTTGAACGAAACTTTTAACAAATTCTTCAGCGTTCTCTTCAAGAACTAAATCGATTTCATCAAGGATGTCAGTTACATCGACTTCATTCTTGCTAGCTGTTGGCATAACAACATCTTCAGTTTGATCCTGACGTGCTGAACTTGCGCTTCTAAATTCACGTTCAGTCATCTTGGCTCCTTGGAAATGCTTAGTTCAATCGTAGGCTATTGGTTAATTGCCAGTTAATGCAGACACAAAGTCTTGGGCAGATAGTTTCTTTTCAAAGAGTGATCCAGTTAATTCCTTGGTTCCCTTACGTGCATCAACTGTGTTAAGCCGAACCATAGGTTCTTGTATACCAAAATCAAAAATAATTGAATCCCAAGATGCTGCAGCTATTTGCTCTTCATAAGCAGAAACGCAGTTTCCGCGGAAGTAAGCCCTGGTATCTGTCGGAGGATTAACGATTGCTGCTTGAATTTGCTCTTCGTTAAAAATTGTTTTTAATCGACCCTTTGCCTGCAGTGTTAGAGCAAGACCTTTACTTGGCCGCAAATCTGCGTACTGAATGTCTACTGTCTCGATGCGAGGATCATTCCAAAGTGCATTATCTCGCCTGCGGTAAGCATCCATGATGTTGAATTTGGCAACCCAATCAAGTTCATTACTTAGAGACATCGGATCAGTTCTTAGAGTGTCAATAACTCGACGCCAATGACCCAAAATATCCATAGTCATTGGGTCATTTTTCTCTCGCTCGATTACATACTTTTCTGCATGCTCGATATAGATTTCTTGAATATCTAATGCAGAGATTTCTTGGCCATTTCGCTTGGTTAAGCGCTCTTTGAACTCATAGTCCTGGCTAACCATGTGCATGTTTGAAACAGGGTCATGAAGTTGTAGATCAACTTTTAGGTAATCATCTTCAATCATGCTTAAAACTAAAGATGTAGTTCCAAGTTTTAGGTAATTGGCAAACTGAGACATGTTTGCGTCACCAACGATTACATGCAGCCTTCGGTATTTATCAGGATCGGCATGTGGTTCATCTCGAGTATTGATAATTGGGCGGCGCAGTGTTGTTTCAAGACCGATTTCTGCTTCAAAGAAATCTGCGCGCTGTGAGATTTGAAAACCTGGTCTTAGACTTTCCTGCCCCAAGCCCACTCGCCCAGCTCCGGCGTAAACACAACGGGTCACAAAGAATGGTGTTAAGTATTCAACTATTCGACCAAAGGGTGTTGCTCGGTTTAACTGATAATTCTCATGCGTGCCGTAGCTAACCCCTTTACCATCAGTGTTGTTTTTGTAAGCAGTGAAAAGTTCTCCAGTTAACTTGCTGGCATGCTCAGCACTAATCTGCATAATTCGATCACCAGCAGCGTCCCAAAGTGCGCAATCAAGTGGGTTGGTTACCTCAGGTGAAGAATATTCTGGATGAGCATGATCAACATAAAACCTTGCTCCATTTGAAAGAACAACGTTTGCCATTCCATAGTCTTCATTTGTCAATTGACTTGGATCAGCATCAGCCCGACTCATATCAAAACCGCGAGCATCGCGAAGTGGTGATTCAACGTCGTAATCCCAACGCATGCGCTTAATTCGATTGGGCATTGTTAAATCTGCATACGCATTAACAACTTGGCTGGACATAATCATCGGATTGGCATTTGGATTGCCAGGTGATGCGATACCGAATTCGGTTTCGATACCCATAATGCGATGGACGGACATACTTAAATCTTTTAGTTAGATGTAGTGGTTAACAACTGGTGTCGTGTCGATCGTGCGACCTGATTCGCCGCCTTGTTCATCTTGAATCAGGGTGCGCATAAATACGATTCGCTCACCCTTCTTGCCAGAAATACGTGCCCAATCATCTGGATTTGTGGTGTTAGGAAGATCTTCATTTTCTCTGAACTCAGCGCGAGCAGCTTGCTGCAAGTGCTCATACTTGATGCCACTTTCACCAGTTGCCAAGAAGTTTTTAATTGCATCTTTCTTTGCCCTAGCAACAATGTTTTCAATCATTGCGCCGCTGCTGAAATCTTTGAAGTAAAGAATTTCTTTTTCACCGTTTGCATAAGTAACTTCAAGGAACTCGTTTGCTGGAACAGTGCTAAACATTTCATCAACTAGGTCATCAGTCATTTGGCTAACGGCTTTTGCCCCATCGCCAAACTTTGAAATCGCTGATTCATGAATTGGAAGATCTGGGGTTAAGTAGATTCGGAAGA
>JBEGOT010000097.1:0-10015 GCA_041181865.1 Actinomycetota bacterium
AGCTGGTTACCACTTGGTTACTTGGTTTATCGAAACATTGAACGCGTTGTTCGCGAAGAAATGGACGCTGCTGGTTTCCAAGAAGTTTTATTCCCAGGTTTATTGCCACGTGAACCATACGAAGCAACAAATCGTTGGACCGAATATGGCGATAACTTATTTAGGCTTCATGACCGCAAGGGTGGCGACTATCTATTAGCCCCAACTCATGAAGAAATGTTCACCTTAATGGTTAAAGGCGAATATTCTTCTTACAAAGATTTCCCACTTTCGATCTACCAAATTCAGATTAAGTACCGCGATGAAGCCCGCCCACGCGCGGGCATTTTGCGTGGGCGCGAATTTGTTATGAAAGATTCTTACTCCTTTGATACTTCAAAAGAAGGATTAGTTGCTAGTTACAACAAACACCGCGATGCTTACATCTCAACTTTCAATCGCCTTGGCCTTGATTACGTAATTGTTTCAGCGATGTCTGGGGCAATGGGTGGTTCAGGAAGTGAAGAATTCCTAGCAATTTGCGATAGCGGTGAAGACACCTATGTTCAGTGTCCAAATTGTGGATTAGCTGCAAACGTTGAAGCGATTGTCACCAAAGCACCTGCTGAAATTGATTATGCAAATCTCCCAGCAGCGCATGTTGAAAACACTCCAGATACTCCGACAATTGCAACGCTTGTTGACATATCAAATTCTCGTGCGGAACTTCGTCGAAGTGATCGTGAATGGCAAGCAAGTGACACATTAAAAAATGTTGTTGTAATGGAAGTTACTTACGATGGCGTTCGCAAACCACTAATTGTTGGCTTACCTGGTGATCGTGATGTTGATACCAAGCGTTTAGAAGCTGCAATTCATCCTTCATCAGTTGAAGCTTTTGAGGAAGAAGATTTCAAAAAGTATCCAGCACTTGTCAAGGGCTACATCGGACCAGAAGTACTTGGTGAGAAATCTGCATCAGGTATTCGTTATTTAGTTGACCCACGTGTGGTTAAGGGAACTCGATGGATTACTGGTGCTAACAAACCTGGTCATCACGTCTATGACCTAGTTGCCGGACGCGACTTTAGCTGGGATGGCGTGATCGAAGCTGCCGAAGTTCGCGAAGGTGATACCTGTTCAAACTGTGACGCTAAATTGGAAATGGCCCGCGGTATTGAAATCGGCCACATCTTCCAATTGGGTCTTAAGTATTCAGAAGCACTTGACTTAAAAGTGCTTGATGAAAACGGCAAGCTGATTCCAGTATGGATGGGTTCATACGGCATTGGCGTTTCTCGAGCGGTGGCAGTTGTGGCTGAGCAGTGGCACGATGAAAAAGGCTTAGTTTGGCCAAGAGAAATTGCGCCAGCTGACATTCACATCATTGCAACTGGTAAAGACGATTTGGCATTTGATGCTGCTGAAAAATTTGCCCAAGAACTTGAAACACGTGGCGTAAGAGTTCTTTACGATGATCGCCGTGGAGTTTCTCCTGGCGTTAAATTCAACGACTCTGAATTAGTTGGCGTGCCAACTATCGCGGTTGTTGGTAAAGGTTTAGCTGAAGGTGTTGTTGAACTTCGGGATCGCAAAACTGGCGATCAACGCAACATTCCAGTTGAACAATTTGTTGCCGAAGCTTTTGCAGAAGTTAAAGGCATCTAATGCCAATTAAGGCAGTTGCTTTTGATTGGGGCGGCACATTAACCCCGTGGTTTGATGTTGACTTACATGAAAGATGGTTGGTTTTTGCAAATCTTTATGATCCAAGTCGTGCCGAACAATTAGCCCAAGATTTAACGAATGCCGAATACGCTCGCTGGTCTCACCAATTCGACACTGCAGGTGAAGTTGGCACTGGCGCAATGGAAGCAATGTTCCATGAATTCGGTGTTGACACAACTAGCGAACAATACTTTGTTGCACTCGATGCTTATCTGAAGTCTTGGGAACCAAATACTTGGACCGATCCCGAAGCACTTCCATTGCTTGAAGAACTTAAGGGTCGAGGAATAAAGCTTGCAGTTCTTTCAAACACGATGTGGCCACGCAGGTTCCATGAAGGTGTCCTTGAACGCGACGGCATTTTGCACCTTTTCGACTACTTGCTGTTCACCAGCGAAACAGTGCAAGCAAAACCACATCGATCTGTGTTTACTGACGTTCTTTACAACTTAGATGTGCTACCTGAAGAAGCAGCATTTGTTGGTGACCGCCTTTTTGATGACATTAATGGTGCCCAAGAAGTTGGCATGCGCGGAATTTGGATACCTCATTCAAAGATTCCGGCTTCCCAGTCAACAGATCTTGGAATTACTCCCGCTGCAACCGTGCAAAAACTAAGTGAGATTGCAGATCTAGTCGCTAAGTGGAACTAATGTTCGCTGCGATTCCAGAAAACATTTCAACCTGGGTAATCGTCACAATTGTGATTGCTGCTTTTTTGGCTGGGTTTGTTGATGCGGTGGCTGGTGGCGGGGGATTAATCCAATTACCAGTAATGCTTGTTGCACTTCCTGGTATGCCAATTGCCACCATTCTTGGTACAAATAAATCTGTTGCAGTTATTGGAACTTCAATTGCAGCCAATACTTATCGCAAAAAGATTCCGGCAGATCGCAGAGTTTTAATTCCAATGCTGGTTTCAGCATTTATGGGTTCGATGGCTGGTGCTGCACTTGCGAGCAACATTGATCGGAAGATATTTGAACCGGTCGTACTGCTTATTCTGATGGCGGTTGCAATTTTCACAGTTTTCAAGCCAGCTTTTGGTCAACATGAATTAGTTAAATCTGATGTTGCCGTCTTTAAGGCGGCAATCATTGGCGGTGGCATTGGTTTTTATGACGGCTTAATTGGACCAGGGACTGGAACCTTTTTACTTTTCGCACTTGTTTCAGTTCTTGGTGTGACATTTCTACAAGCTTCAGCTACTGCCAAGTTTGTAAACATCGCAACAAATATGGCATCGATAATTGTCTTCTTGCCTTTTGGGCATTTCATTCCAATGCTTTTTGCTCTGATGGCACCAGCCAATATGCTGGGCGGATTTATTGGTGCCAGAACCGCCCTTGATAAGGGAAGTAATTTTGTGCGGGCGATTTTCATTATCATGATCTTGGTATTGATTTCCAGGTTCATAACGACCTTGATTGGTTAATTTGCAGTTATCGAAAATATTGTCTGATGCGATAAGGTCTAGATATAACTGCAAGTCCAAATTGAAAAGGTCGACAAAATGTCAGCAAACTCTGAATTGCTCATTTCTGAACTAAGCCCTGTTGTGGCAAGTGTTGGCCTTGAACTTGATGAATTAAAAATTTCTAAAGCCGGTAAGTACCGAGTACTCGAAATATCACTCGATGGCGACTCAGTTGACTTGGACAAAATTGCTGAAGCATCAAGAGCGATTTCTGAATACTTAGATAACACCGACTTAATGGGTGAGCAGCAATACACACTTGAAGTTGCTACTCGTGGTGTTGATAGTCCACTCACTAAGTCATCACATTGGCAGCGAAATGTAGGGCGCCTGGTAAAAGTTGCTGGCGATGCGATAGATGCAACCGGACGAATCAAAGATTTTCAGAATCCGATTGTCACATTAGATATTGCTGGAAAAGCAAAAGAAGTTGATATCAATTCAATTTCCAAAGCTGTTATACAAGTTGAATTCAAGAAGATCGAAGCCGGGGAGTAGTCATGGATATTGACGTTGCCGCACTCAAGCTAATCACCAAAGAAAAAGGTTTGCCCGTTGAGTATGTGGTTGAAGCGATTGAATCAGCACTTAATGTTGCCTACCAACACACCTCAGGTTCACACGAACATTCCCGAGTTCATCTTGATCGCACCACAGGTCACGTTGTCGTATTTGCTCAAGAACGCGATGAAGAAGACAACTTAGTTAAAGAGTATGAAGTTACCCCTGAAGGCTTTGGTCGCATGGCTGCAACGCTTGCTCGAGGTGTGATCGCTCAACGTCTAAAAGCAGCTGATGATGATGCCACGGTAATTGAGTTTCAAGCCAAAGAAGGTGACATCGTTTCTGGTGTCATTCAACAAGGCGCTGATCGCAATTTAGTATTTGTGAATCTTGGAACAGTTGAGGGCGTATTGCCGCCTGAAGAACATGTGCCAGGAGAGGTTTATGAACACGGCAAACGTATTCGCTGTTTTGTAGTTGGCGTGAAAAAAGGCCCAAAGGGTCCACTAATCACATTGTCACGCAGCCATCCAAAATTGGTTGAAGAACTATTTAAGTTTGAAGTTCCAGAAATTGCTGATGGCACAGTTGTGATCGAAGGCCTTGCTCGCGAAGCAGGTCACCGAACAAAGATTGCAGTGTCAACAAAGGCTTCAGGGATTAATCCAAAAGGTGCTTGCATTGGTCCAATGGGAAGCCGCGTACGCGCCGTAATGACAGAACTAAGTGGCGAGAAGATAGACATCGTTGATTACAGCGAAGACCTAGGTGAGTATGTAACCCACGCACTTTCACCTGCCAAAGTTGTTTCGGCAGAGGTTCTTGACCCGGTAAATCGAATAGTTCGAGTAGTGGTTCCTGACTACCAGTTGAGCTTGGCGATCGGCCGAGAAGGCCAAAATGCCCGATTAGCCGCGCGCTTAACTGGTGCAAAAATCGACATTAAATCTGACACCACAGCAGACTTAGACAGTTAATTCTCAAGCAAAATAAAGCCAAATTAGAACTTATGGCCTTTTGGGGCGTACAGTTAGAGAGGTTTTTGATGAACTCACCCATTCGCACCTGCGTTGGCTGTCGGAAACAAGAACCAAAAAACCAGCTGATTCGGATTGTTTTATCTGGAAGCAGGGCAGTGCCTGCAACAGATGAAATACATTCTGGTCGCGGTGTCTATGTGCACAGCGATCCTGAATGCATCAGTAATGCAGTTAATCGAAAGTTAATTGTCAGGGGATTAAATGCCCAGGCGAACTTAGATCAAAGTGCAGTACTTGAATTAGCAAAAACAAAGTAACCGTTACTACCGAAAAATCGGGAGTGTTAATGAACACCACAAAGGGTGCGTTCTAACCATGAACGCCGCTAGGCAGTGTGCTCAGTAATGAGCGCTAAGAAAAAAACGGTCCGTTAATTTAAGTTTCCGGACCAGACTGGAGAATCGTGTCCAAGGTCCGGGTTTATGAACTCGCTAAAGCTCTCGGGATGGAGAGCAAAGACATCATCGCCAAACTTGAAGAAGTTGGCGAGTATGTTAAATCAGCATCATCAACAGTAGAAGCACCTGTTGTTAAACGTTTGCATGCAAAGTTTCCTGAATTAAAGGAAGCGGCTAAAGCTGCGCCACCTGCAAAGAAAGCGCCAGCCAAAAAAGCTGCAGCGCCTAAAGCAGCACAAGCGCCACAAGTTGATGAAGCACCAATTATTGAAAAGCCTGCTGAAAAGAAGATTGCGCCACCAAGTGCGCAAGTTCCACCAGCACCTCCAGCTGCACCTAAGCCACCTGCGCCTAAACCGGTAGCGGCGCCGCGTCCAGCCCCGGGTGCTCGTCCAGGTGGTCCACGTCCGGGCAACAATCCATTCGTATCTGCTCCGCGCGCTCCACGTCCGGGCAACAATCCATTCGCACCTGCTGGTGATCGACGTGATGGTGGCGTACCTGGTGCGCCGCGTCCACCTCGCCCTGCCGGTGATCGTCCAGGTGGTCCACGACCAGGCGGACCTCGTCCTGCCGGCAGTGGCTTTGGTGGTCCTCGTGGTGATCGTCCAGCTGGCGCAGGTCGTCCAGGTGGTTTCGGCGGACCTCGTCCTGCCGGCGGTGGCTTTGGTGGCCAAGGTGGACAACGTCCTGGTGGATTTGGTGGACAAGGTGCACCTGCTGGTGGTCCAGCTGGCGCAGGTCGTCCAGGTGGCGGTCGTCCAGGTTCAACTGGCGGTCGCGGCAATGCTGCTGGTGCATTCGGTAAGGGTGGCGCAAAGTCATCGAAGAACCGAAAGTCAAAGCGTGCTAAACGTCAAGAGTTCGACAACTTAATGGCACCAGTAATGGGTGGCGTGGCTGTTCCTCTTGGTCAAGGAAAAACATTACGTCTTGCTCGCGGTTGTTCATTAACTGATTTCGCAGAAAAGATTGGCACCGAACCAGCAGCGCTAGTTCAGTTGTTATTCAAGATGGGCGAAATGGTTACCGCAACTCAGTCGGTAAACGAAGAAACCCTTCAGATTCTTGGTGCTGAATTAGATTACGAAATTCAGATCATTAGTCCAGAAGATGAAGATCGTGAACTACTTGAATCATTCGACCTTGAATTCGGCGACGAAGGCGATGACGAAGATCTAGAAATTCGTCCACCTGTTGTTACCGTTATGGGTCACGTTGACCACGGTAAGACCAGGCTTCTTGATGCGATTCGTGAATCAAACGTAGTTGCCCGTGAAGCTGGCGGTATTACCCAGCACATCGGTGCTTACCAAATTCATCACATGCATGAAGGCGTTAACCGCGCAATCACATTCATTGACACCCCTGGTCACGAGGCGTTCACCGCTATGCGTGCCCGTGGTGCTCAGGTAACTGACATTGCAGTTCTTGTGGTGGCAGCTGATGACGGCGTTAAGCCACAGACTATTGAAGCGCTTAATCACGCCAAGGCAGCAGAAGTGCCTATCGTGGTTGCCGTTAACAAGATCGACAAAGAAGATGCCGATCCAACTAAGGTTCGTGGCCAGTTAACTGAATATGGCCTTGTTCCAGAAGAGTACGGCGGCGAAACAATTTTCATCGACGTATCAGCGAAGAACAACTTAAACATCAATGAACTTATTGATTCAATTCTGTTAACTGCAGATGCAGGTCTTGATCTAAGGGCTAATCCAAACCAGGATGCTCAAGGTGTAGCAATTGAAGCGCACCTTGACCGCGGCCGTGGTCCAGTTGCAACTGTTCTAGTCCAACGCGGAACACTTCGCCCAGGTGAATCCATCGTTATTGGTGATGCATTTGGTCGTGTTCGCGCGATGCTTGATGAAAATGGCGACACCGTTGAGGAAGCCGGTCCAGCTCGCGCTGTTCAGGTTCTTGGTTTAACGGCTGTTCCTGATGCTGGTGAATCGTTCCTAGTTGTTGATGAAGACCGCACTGCTCGTCAGATCGCGCAGTCTCGTCAGGCACGTGAACGTAATGCTCAGCTTGCAGCTCGTCGTGGCCGTCACACACTTGAAGATGTACTCAAGCATCTTGAAAAGGGTGAAGTTGCTGAACTTAAGATCATCATCAAGGGTGACGTATCTGGTTCGGTTGAAGCACTCGAAGATGCATTACTAAACATCGACATTGGTGATGAGAACGTTTCGCTTCGAGTAATTCACCGCGGTGTTGGCGCGATCACTGAAAACGACGTATCTCTTGCCGCAGCGTCAGAAGCATTAATTATTGGCTTCAACGTTCGCCCAGAAGGCAAGTCACGTGATCTTGCAGATCGCCTAGATGTTGAAATTCGCTTCTATAACGTTATCTATGCAGTTATCGATGACATCGAATCTTCACTTAAGGGCATGCGTAAGGCCGAATACGAAGAAGTCGAACTTGGTACTGCAGAAATCCGCGATGTATTCCGTTCAAGCAAGTTTGGAAATATTGCAGGCTGTATGGTCACCTCAGGTGAGATCAAGCGCAAGGCTAAAGCTCGCTTAATTCGTGATGGCGCAGTTGTTGCTGCTGAACTTTCAATTGACACACTTCGTCGCTTTAAAGATGACGCAACTGAAGTCCGCGAAGGATTTGAGTGCGGTATCGGTCTTGGCTCATTTAATGACATCAAGGTCGGCGACATTATTGAAACCTTTGAGATGCGCGAAAAGGCACTTAGCTAAAAGCTAAGTGCCCAATCGGCATTTATTTAGGAGGAAAATTATGGTTGATGCAGCACGTGCTCGAAAACTAGGTGAGCGCATTCAAGAAATCGTGGCTGAAACTTTAGAACTTAAAGTTAAGGACCCACGACTTGGTTTTGTGACTGTCACAGATGTTCGCGTTTCCCACGATCTTCACGATGCAACAGTTTTCTATACCGTTTTTGGCTCTGATGAAGATGCCCAAAAAACTGCAGCCGCACTTGAATCCTGCAAGGGGATGGTGCGAAGCGAGGTCGGTAAGCGAACTGGCGTTAAGTTCACCCCAAGTATCTCGTTTGTACGCGATGCTCTTCCTGATTCAGTTCGCATGATCGATGATTTGTTGCACGAAGCAGCCGACTCGGATGCAAAAGTGGCTAAACAAGCTGCCAATGCGAACTATGCAGCCGGTGAAGATGCCTATCGCTCAAGTGATGATTAATAAAACCAAAGAGCAATAAAGAAATCTAGGTAAGCCAAAAGTGTCACTTGATGGAATAGTTCTGGTTGATAAGCCAGAGGGCCCAACATCCCATGATGTTGTTGCCAAAGCCAGACGCATTTTTGGCACCCGAAAAATCGGTCATGCGGGAACTCTTGATCCAATGGCAACTGGAATGTTGGTTCTAGGCGTTGGCAAAGCAACTCGGTTACTTGGATACCTAACGGCAACTGACAAAGAATATTTAGGAACTATTCGCCTTGGTCAAGCCACCAACACTGATGATGCTCAAGGAGAAATAACAAGTTCGGCATCAACTGCAAAAATTACTGACGAAGACATTTTGAATGCTGTTCGTGATTTCCGTGGACCGATTTCGCAAAAACCATCTTCAGTTAGTGCGATCAAGGTAAATGGAAAGCGGGCTTATGCCTTAGTTCGCGGCGGGGAAGAGGTCGATCTACCAGCACGTGATGTGATGATTCATGATTTTGAAATCATTTCAATCACACATGAAAAGGACACAATCGATGTGAAAGTTCGGGTTGTCTGCAGCGCTGGAACATACATCCGCGCCCTAGCTAGAGACCTTGGAATCAAGTTAAACGTTGGCGGCCATCTAACTGAACTTCGCAGAACCCGCTCAGGCAAATTCACTCAAATGCGACCGCTTGTAGATATCGAAAACACACCGTCAGTCATTGAATTAGCTGATGCTGTGAAAATGACTTTTCCAACTGTTGAAATTTCAGGTGATGAAATAAAGCGTGCCAAGAATGGCATGCGGATTACCACACCGATTCAGTTACCAGCTGGAATGGTTGGAGTTTTTGCAAATAGCGGTGATGTTATTTCGTTATGCGAACATATCGAAAGTGAACTAGTCCCAGTGGTGGTGTTCAACTAATGCCACATCAACAAAAACCAAATGTGGTCACCATCGGTGTCTTTGATGGTGTACACGCCGGGCACAAACACTTAATTAGCCAGGCAAAAGAAGTTGCGAATAAATCTGGTGCAGTACTAACAGTTGCCTCATTTCATCCGCATCCAGTTAGCCAACTTCGTCCAGATAGCTTCCTTGGATTACTAACTGAACCTAATTACCGTTCTCAATTATTAAAAGAAGCCGGTGCGGATCGAGTTGAATACATCGAATTTAACGATCAAGTTGCAGCAATGTCACCAGATGAATTTGTTGATGCAATTGTGCTGGATCAATTAAAAGCAAACACTGTTGTAGTTGGTCAGAACTTTAGATTTGGCAATAAGGCTTCAGGTGATGTTGAAACTTTGCAAATTCTGGCTTCCAAGTTTGGCTTTGAAGTTGAGGTTGTTGCGCTTGCAGGCGACACTCAAACTTGGTCATCAACACGAATTCGAAATCACATTTTGGCAGGGGAAGTTAAACCAGCAAGGGAACTTCTTGGCAGGCCACACAGATTGACTGGAGATGTTGTGCACGGTGATCACCGTGGCCGCGAGATTGGTTACCCAACTGCAAACTTAGAAGTTCAACATCAATTGATAATTCCAGCCGATGGCGTTTACTCAGCGTTATTGATCACAAAAGATGAAGTATTACCTGCGGCAGTCAGCGTTGGAACTAATCCAACTTTTGAAGGTGTGATAGGCCGAAGAGTTGAGGCTTACGCAATTGATCGCACTGACCTTGATTTATATGGGCAGGTAGTAGATTTAGATTTCTTAGA
>JBEGOT010000098.1:0-8227 GCA_041181865.1 Actinomycetota bacterium
TTAACTCACATAAAAAATTGTGATCACCAACGCGATTAAACCAAGCATCCAACTCATCATCGTCAAAAACATTATCCAGCGACCACATTCTTGATGGGTGTTTAAATTCAGTGAATCCTTCAGCTGCCTGGCCACCAACGGTCTGGGTTGGTGAGTCACCGGAAACTAATTCAGGATATTTTGCTTCAAGGCTTTCTAATTCTTTAAAAGCCTTGTCGTATTCCTCATCGGAAATTGTTGGCTTATCTTTTTCGTAATATTCTGTTCTGGCTTTTTCAATTAATCCGACAAGTTTTTCGTACTTGCTTAGAACATCTTTTGAAATTGCCACGACTAGTTTGACCCGACTAGTTGTTCGCCCTGCACTTTGCGTTTTGTTCGATTGATTGTCCCTGAGCCAACAACTCTGGTGCCGTCATATAAAACTGCGGCCTGACCGCTAGCTACGCCACGTGCCATTTGATCTAATTCAACGCGGAAGCCATCTTCAGTTTTAAATGCAGTTGCACTGATTTCTTCGCCATGCGCCCTAAATTGCACGCCAACTTTTGAACCATCAACCAATTCAGGTCCAGCCCAAGTTGGTCTAATCGCTTCAATGACATTGATATCAAGAAGAGTCGGTGGACCAACCATGACTTTGTTATTTGGTACGTCCACATCAACAACATAACGACGGGCACCGTCAGGCGCTGGTCTTCCTAAAGCTAGACCTCGACGTTGACCAACCGTATAAGCATGTGCGCCTTCATGATGTCCGACCACATCACCACTTACTGCATCGATTACGTCACCTGGCTTTTCGCCAATGCGGCGGGATAGCCAGCCTGCAGTGTCGCCATCTGGAATAAAACAAATGTCATGGCTATCTGGTTTTTGGGCAACCAGGATTCCTCTGCGCTCGGCTTCTTTGCGCACTTCATCTTTTGTGGTGTCACCCAGTGGGAAAAGTGAATGGGAAATTTGATCATGGGTTAGCACGCCCAGTACATATGACTGATCTTTTGTCATATCTAATGCGCGATGCAACTCTTTGCCATTTGGCCCATCAAATACTTGGGCATAGTGCCCAGTTACAACTGCATCAAAACCAAGTGCCATTCCACGTTCAAGCACTGCTTGGAATTTAATGCGCTCATTGCATCGAAGGCAAGGATTCGGGGTTCTTCCATTTGCATACTCGCTTATGAAGTCATCGATCACTGCTTCTTGGAATTCAGCTGAAAGATCCCAAACATAAAAAGGTGCACCAAGCATGTCTGCTGCGCGAAATGCATCATTTGCATCTTCAATCGTGCAGCAACCTCGAGCGCCAGTTCGAAGTGATTCGCGATTACGCGATAGAGCTAAATGCACCGCCGTGACTTCGTGACCAGCATCAACTGCGCGAGCGGCTGCGACTGCTGAATCCACACCACCTGAAAGGGCTGCCAATACTCTCATTACTCAGCACCTGTCATTGAAAAAGCTTTTGGCACACCTGCACGCTTCGCGCGCTCAACTGCACCTGGTAATTGGGCAATTAAATCCGCGACGTCTTGAACAGTTGAATTATGTCCAAGTGTGAACCGAAGTGTGCAACGAGCCGAATCTTCATCAGCTCCCATTGCCAATAAAACATGTGAAGGCTGTGGAACACCTGCGCTGCATGCAGAACCAACAGAAGTTTCAACACCTTGAGCGTCAAGAAGCATTAATAATGAATCCCCTAAGCAACCAGGGAAAGTGAAGTGTGCGTTATTTGCTAACCGATTGGTTAGATCACCGTTATAAATTGCATCTGGAACTGCTCCCTTAACCTTCGCAACAAGATCATCACGAAGATTTGCAATTCTGGAAACTTGATCATTTCGACGATCGGCTGAAATTTGAAGAGCTTGGGCGAAAGCCACAATTGCAGGAACATCTAAAGTACCTGAACGAACGTCACGTTCTTGTCCACCACCATGAATGAGGGGGGTCACAGTGCAGTCGCGACTCATAATAATCGCGCCAACGCCGTGTGGACCACCAACTTTGTGGCCAGAAACTGACATCGCGCAAACACCAAGTTCATCGAAATTCACTTTTAGCCAAGTTGGTGCCTGAACGGCATCAGTGTGGAATCGAATTCCCTTGCCTGATGTCACATTTACAAGTTCTGAGATGTCGTTGATCGTGCCAACTTCATTATTTGCAAGCATCACACTGACTAAGGCAACAGAATCAAAGTCGTTATCTATTGTTTTTAATAAAGCTTCTGGCGTGACAATTCCAGTTTCAGTTACTGGAATGAATTGGACTTCAAATCCATCATGATCATTTAACCAATGGGCGGGATCCAAGATTGCGTGGTGCTCGATTGCGCTAATTAAAATTCGAGTGCGATTTGGATCTTTGTCGCGCTGATCCCAGGCAATTCCCTTAAGTGCAATGTTGTTAGCCTCGGTTCCACCTGAAGTGAAAATAACTTCAGCTGGACGACAACCTAAAACTTCAGCAACTTGTTCACGGGCTTCTTCAACTTGGCGACGAGCCCTGCGACCTGAGGCATGCAAAGATGACGGATTGCCAGATTCCGTCAGTAATTTAGCCATTGTCGCTGCAACTTCCGGATACATCGGTGTGGTTGCAGCGTGATCTAAGTACGCCACTCGTAAATTCTACCTATTTAATAGGTAGTCAACTTTTAGTGAAAAGTTACTTACGACCCTTAATTCGAGCAGTTAAGTCAGGTAACACAGTATTTAAGTCACCAACAACGCCAAAGTCTGCAAGGTCAAAGATTGGTGCTTCTGGATCTTTGTTAACTACAACCACAGTCTTTGAGGTTTGCATACCTGCACGGTGCTGGATAGCACCTGATATGCCGTTAGCGAAATAAAGCGCAGGTGAAACAGTCTTACCTGTTTGGCCAACTTGGAATTGATGTGGGTACCAGCCTGCATCAGTTGCAGCTCGTGAGGCTCCGACCGCAGCGCCAAGTACATCGGCAAGCGGTTCAATTACGGTTTTGAAGCCGTCCTCACTTGCTACGCCGCGTCCACCTGAAACAACAATTTCTGCTTCAGATAAATCTGGGCGACCACTTTTTTCTACTGCGACACGATTTGTAATAGTGGTTTTTGCTGGCTGGTGATCAACACTGAAAGTCACAACTTCAGCTGATCCGCCACTTGCAATCGGCGCAATTGAATTTACTCTCACTGTGATGATTGGCGTTCCAGTTGTTACTTTCGCAGTGACGATTGTTGCGCCACCAAAAATGTTCTGAGTCACTGATCCATCTGCTGCAATATCTGAAGCATCAGTAATCACGCCACTATTGCAGGCAAGCGCTAAACGAGCAGCCACTTCTTTTCCATTACTCGACGAAGGTATAAGAACTGCAGCGGGTGAGTTGTCGCTAACCAGCTTAGCTAATGCACTAACAACCGGAATAACAATTTCATTTGCATAGAGATCTGAAGAGTCAACAAAAACTTTCTTTGCGCCGTGTTGGCCAAGTGCAGCAGCAGTTGCATCTGCTCCAGGACCAAGTGCAACTGCAACCGGTGTGCCAACTTTGGCAGCCATTGCAAGAAGTTCTAATGAAACTTTTTTAACTTCACCATTAGCGTGTTCGACTAGTACTAAAACATCTGACATGACTACTCCTATACGAACTTCTGTGCGACTAAGAATTCTTCAATTTTTGCTGCAGCGCTACCGTCATCTTCAATCTTGGTACCAGCGGCTTTTGCTGGGCGATCAGCGAAAGCTTCAACTTTGGTCCAAGCTGCTCCAAGTCCTACTGAACTTCCAGCAACACCTAAATCAGAAAGTGAAACGGTTTCCATTGGAGCTTTCTTTGCAGCCATGATGTTTTTAAATGATGGGTAACGAGGTTCGTTAATTTTTTCAACCACTGAAACTACTGCTGGAAGTGATGACTTCACTTCGTCATAGCCATAATCCGTTACGCGTTGAATTGATATTTCATTGCCAGAAATATCAACTTTCTTGGCAAAAGTCATCTGCGGTAATCCAAGTCGTGCAGCCACCATTGCTGGAACAACACTCATGCGAGCATCGGTTGATTCGCTACCGAACATGATCAAATCAAATCCGCGATCTTTAACTGCTTGAGCAATAACTAGCGAAGTAGCTACTGCATCTGATCCATGCATTGCATCATCAACAACGTGAATACCTGCCGTTGCGCCCATTGAAATTGCTTTGCGAACGCTATCGGCTGCTTCGGCCGGACCAACAGAAAGAATGGTTACTTCCCCGCCTCCGGCTTCAACAATTTTTAATGCCTCTTCGACTGCATACTCATCAAGTTCATTAACAACGCGATCAGCAGCAGCGCGATCTAGCGTTTTATCTGAAGCAGATAATTTCTTTTCAGCCCAGCTATCTGGAACTTGCTTAACGCAAACACAAATTTTCAAAGTGTTAACTCCCAATTTTCAACTGATTACCCGTAACCAGTTAATTACAACTTGATGTTATCAATGAGGTTCGTAGCCAAAATCACGGGCAGTTAACTAAAGTCGGCCTTGCCAGGTCCATTTTCGACAAATGAAGACATCCCGATCTGTTGATCCCGACTTCCGAATAATTCAGCGAATAATTTTGCCTCGGTTTTAAGTCCTGAAGTCAGATCCTGAGCGCCGCCTTCATCAATTGCTTTCTTAGCTGCAAATAATGCAGAGGTTGATCCAACGGCAAGTTGAGTACCAAGGGTGAGGGCTCGATCTAACAAATCTTGCGGTGCCACAACCTCATTTACTAACCCAAGTGTTAGTGCTTCATTTGCCGGCACAAAGCGACCAGTGAAAATTAAATCTTTGGCTTTAGCTGTTCCAACAAGGCGAGTTAATCGCTGCGTTCCACCAGCTCCAGGTATGACACCTAGTAAAACTTCTGGAAGGCCAACTTGTGAATCACTTGCTGCAATTCTTAGGTCGCAACTAAGCGCTAATTCAAATCCGCCACCAAGTGCGTAACCGGTTATCGCAGCGATTGTTGGTTTTGAAATATTTGCAACTGCATTGAAACATTCCTGAAGTCCTGGAGTTTCACGAATTGCATCTTCTTTAGTCCAATTAATCATTTCTTTAATGTCGGCACCTGCTGCAAATGATTTTTCGCCACCATAAAAAATCACAGAACGAACATCTGGATTTGAATTAACTTCAAGGCTTATCTGTCGAATTTCTTCTTGCATTGCGCGATTGAGAACATTCATTTTTGGTCGGTCAAGGCGGATCAAACCCACTGAACCGTGATGTTCTATTGAAAGAAATTCATACATATAAATAAGACTAGCCAGATACCTATGTCATGCCTAAATATCATCTATTTATTCGGCAAGATAGTGTCTTGTTGACTAAAGCAACTGACAAGTGAAGGTGGGCGGTAATGCACGGTATTCAAGCCGGCTTGCCTGAACCACTTGGCGCAACACCTGTTGAAGGTGGCGTTAATTTTGCAGTGTGGGCACCAGATTCTGATCGAGTCGAACTTTGTTTGCTAGATGAAAATGGTGCGCACTGGAACATAGATCTTCCTGGTTTTACCAAAGGTGTTTACCACGGATTTGTTTCCGATGTTGGCCACGGTCAACGTTATGGATACCGCGTTCATGGTCAGTGGAATCCAGAAAAAGGTT
Source organism: Actinomycetota bacterium (assembly GCA_041181865.1). Lineage (GTDB taxonomy): Bacteria > Actinomycetota > Actinomycetes > S36-B12 > UBA5976 > UBA5976. The sequence continues at coordinate 5,639 of JBEGOT010000098.1, forward strand.
TACGTTTCAATCCAGCCAAACTTTTGGTTGATCCATATGCAAAAGCTATAACTGGTGAACTTAAACACCACGAAGCAATATTTGGCCACGTTGGAAACGACAGCACATTATTTAATTCACTTGATAGCAGCCCCTACGTTCCAAACAGTGTTGTGGTTGTCGATAGCTATGACTGGGAAGGCGATGTTCAACCGCACATCCCGCTTTCCAACACCGTTATATATGAAGTGCATCTTGCTTCAATAACAAAGACTCATCCTGATATTCCAGAACATGAGCGCGGAACTTACGCAGGCATGGCTCATCCATCAGTGATTGCCCACATTAAAAACATGGGTGTCACTTCTGTTGAGCTGCTACCAATCCAGCATTTTGTTAGTGAAACTTTTCTTCTGCACCGTGGCCAAGAGAACTACTGGGGTTACAACACACTTGGCTTCTTTGCGCCGCACGCAGGTTATGCTTCTGGCTCAACTACTGGGGATCAGGTTCGTGAATTTCGCGACATGGTTAAGGCATACCACCGCGCTGGCTTAGAAATTATTTTAGATGTGGTTTACAACCACACCCCTGAAGGAAATGAGCAAGGTCCAACACTTTCATTGCGTGGCTTTGACAACATTGCCTACTACCACCTGATCGCAGAAGATCAAGCCCACTATTGGGATTCAACTGGTTGCGGTAACACTGTTCGAGCAAGCCACCCACAAACTCTTCGGTTGATTATGGATTCGCTTCGTTACTGGGTAACTGAAATGCATGTTGATGGTTTCCGTTTTGATTTAACTAGCGCGCTAACTCGAAATTCATCACATGAAGTTGACTTAGAAGGTGCTTTCCTAACTGCAGTAACTCAAGATCCTGTTCTGCGAAATGTAAAGCTAATTGCAGAACCATGGGATGTTGGAATTGGTGGTTACCAAGTTGGTTCATACCCTGCACCTTGGAGTGAATGGAACGATCAGTTCCGTGATTGTGTTCGCGATTTCTGGCGTGGCTTAAGTGGCGGCGTTTCAGAACTTGGTTGGCGATTAACTGGCTCTGGTGACATGTATTGGGATCAGGTTGGTGGATCCCATGCTTCCGTTAATTTTGTTACTGCCCACGATGGTTTTACATTGCGCGATGTTGTTACCTATAACGATAAGCACAACTTAGATAATGGCGAAGAAAACCGTGATGGAACAAACAACAACCGATCTTGGAACTGCGGTGTTGAGGGTGAAACAAAAGATGTTGCTATAAATTCTCATCGCCAGCGCCAGATTCGTAACATGCTTGCCACAACTATCTTGAGTGCGGGCATTCCGATGATTTTGGCTGGCGATGAAATGGGGCGCACCCAAAAAGGTAATAACAACGCTTATTGCCAAAACAACGAAATTTCTTGGCATGACTGGTTCTTGGAGCCTTGGCAAAATGATCTGCTTGCATTCACCACTCACCTAATTCGTATTCGCCAAGAACATAAAGTTTTCCAGCGCAGCGGTTACTTAAAAGGCGAAAACGTTGATTACGTGAATGTTCCTGATATTGCTTGGTTCAATGGCGATGCATCTGAATTCACACCTGAGAACTGGGAATCATCTGACACTCGAGCAATCGGTATGTATCTGGCCGGGGCAATTTCAGATGGCATCAATGTCGATGTCGTGGACAATGGTTTTTATTTCTTCCTAAATTCCGACAGTGAACCAGTGATAGTAACTTTGCCTAGTGGCCAATATGCTTCTAGCTACCGCTTGATGTTTAACACTGAAGATGAGCATGACTGGGAACATCACGATCACATTGAACCTGGAACCACATTGGAACTAAAGCCATGGTCCAGTGCTCTTTGGATGATTACCGCTCGCTAGTTTCTTAAACAGCGCATCAATTCCATAACTTATTAGGCATAAAAGTGCCCAAATCGCTACGGTTGTTATGTGGCAAACCAACAAACCTCGGGCACAATCGGGCGCATCCCAGTTTTAGATATCTGGCCACTTGTTAGCGGCGGTATTAGACCAGTTAAAGCTGTAGTCGATGAAGAACTACTTGTTGCCGCAACTGTATTTCGTGAAGGCCATGACAGCGTTGCCGCCGAAGTTGTTTTAACCGATCCTGCTGGAAAAGATTTCTCAAGAACCAGGCTTAATTTAGTCGGCGAAGGAACTGATCGTTACACCGCTCATATCAGACCAAACGGTGAGGGTCTTTGGACTTATCGCATCGAAGCCTGGGGTGACCCAGTTGATACCTGGTTGCATCACATTCATGTGAAAATTCCAGCAAATGTCGACGTTGAACTTGAATTCACTGAAGGTTCAATTTTGCTGGCAAAAGCAGCCGGGATTGCAACTGGTGAAGATGCAAAACGAATTACCAAAGTTGCAAATTCGATAATCGATAAGACAATTGCGCCAGCCAAGCGCCAGCAAATAATTGAAGATTCAGATTTTCTTGCAGTATTACTCAAATACCCAATTCGCGAATTACTTTCTGCTTATGGTCCATACAAACTTCTAGTTGAACGCAAACGAGCACTTTATGGTGCCTGGTATGAATTCTTTCCACGAAGTGAAGGCGCTAAACAAAAAGCCGATG
>JBEGOT010000099.1:0-4911 GCA_041181865.1 Actinomycetota bacterium
GCTGGAAGCCACTCTTGTTTATGTTCTTCGCTGCCCCACTTCCAAATTGCAAACATTGCAAGTGAACCTTGAACTGAAACCAATGAACGAAGACCTGAGTCCCCTGCTTCAAGTTCGGCGCAAACTAAACCGTATGAGGTCGCATCTGTTCCAGCACAGCCGTAACCCTCAAGGTGCATGCCAAGCATGCCCAACTGGCCCATTTCCTTGGCAAGTTCGCGACCGGGAATAGTTCCTTCTTCAAACCAGCCAGCGATATGTGGCTTAATACGATCGTTAACAAAGTCGCGGGCAACATCGCGAATAGCTAATTGCTCTTCGTTAAAAAGTGAATCGATGTTGTATAGATCAAACGGATGCTGTGGAGCTGCCATTGCGCTTTTTCCTATCCCAATTGAAGCGAACTACATTTACGTAGCAATTTAGACTAACGAATGCCAAGATCAAGATTTCTGCAAACGAATGCGTGAACTTCATCGCAATTCCTGCCGTTTCTGGTTTCTAACCGCTGAGTAGATTGGATCCAATTTAGCACAGATTGGATCCAATCTGTCAACAGGCTCTAGGGCGTGTTTTGGCTAACGGCAATAACCCCCGAAACCAGGGTTCCTTGGTCAGTTTGAGTGCGCCTCCAGCTCAATGTGATCTCATCAAGAATTCGAGTGCCAAGCCCAGAATGATTTAGCGCCGTAACTTGGCCATTATTTTCAACCTGGACCTCAATATCTCCTGCTTCTAGGCGACTGGCCCGAATATCAATCTGCGAAGCCTTACCGTGCTTAATTGCGTTATTAATACACTCCTTTAGGAATTCATTTGTGCAGTGCACAGCAGTGATATCACCATTCACTCGGTCCACTACCTCAGGGCTTATCGCAACATCAATATCACAAACGCCATCCCATAAGTCGATTAGATCCTCAATGACTTCTTCAAGATCAATGGAACCTGAATTTGAATCAGTAAGTGCATTGATCGCTCGAGCGATGTCTTCACGAACTTTGAGCAAATCTTCAGCGGTTAAATTACCTTGGTGCAAGCGGACATTTGCAGCAGTTAGTGAAGCCTGCACTGAACCATGCAATAGTTGAGCAGCATTCTTTCGATTAACCCAGATACGTTGATTCAAGTTAGCCAAAATTGACGCAGCTTCATCATTAGCCACCCTAAGGTCTTTTTCAAAATTATTACGCTCAACTTGAATGGCTCTTAGAAATGCGATCACGATCGAAGCTAGGGCAATACCTAAAACCGCATTTGCAAATTGCTCCCGAAAAGCGGCGAAGTATTGCTCAAGCCAAATTAAAATTCCAAGACTTGGAATTGCGGCAATGATGTGAAAAAAGACTGTAAGTGGAGCGGCAACCCAAATATTTAAAATCCAGTTCTCGGGAATAAATCTTTTTGCCAGCCACAAGATCACAAAGAATGGAATAAACACACCTATACCGATAAACAATGCTGCAAAACCTGCGTAATAAACCGCACCTGAAACCGTCAGCGAGCTCATGAAAAAAGTAATTAGGAGCGGGCTAAATAAACTCTGCACTGAGATTCGAGATGAGCGCCGCACGTAGGGAGTGCGAACTTTTGACCATTCCCGATCACCGCTTAAAAAGGCATTTGGCTGATGTAATGCGTCACTAATTGGTCTTAGCTGTTGATCAATCAATGCACTAATTAATTTGGTGGTCTGCTCCGTAAGTTGTGCGTTCGACTCCGAATTCTGATTTAGCGCCTCATTAATTTCATCCAGTGAAGGCTTAATGCTTTGATCGATAATGTCCAAAACTTCTTTGCGTTTTTCTTCGAAGAGATTCTCTGATTCATCTTTAATTGCAGACAACTGTTCACGTTCTGTGCGAAGGAAAGTAAGGCTTTCCTGGCGCTGAATGATTGAACTAACCACAATTGAAGTAATAGCCAGACCAGTTGTAATTGAGAAAAGACCGGCAACCTGCCTGTAACCAAATTCGGCTGTTGGAGCTAGCTCAAATAAAACGGCTAAAGCGCCGATTGTTGTTGATCTAGTGACACCAAGAAATGCATAGACGCCAAGTGTTAATCCTGGTTTCGATTCCCTTGGCTTAACTGGCAAAAGCGTTGCTCTGATTGGTAGGGCAATTGCCATAACAACTAGGTGCGCTATGGCCGAAGCAACAAGCCATCCTGCAGCTGATGATCCCAATCGAACACTGTCATAAGTCATCGAGATTGCCGTGAGCCAAATAAATGAAACTGCGGCAACCGGGCCACTTAGCGCATACTGCCCGCCAATTTGCTCCAGGCCATTTTGCACGTCTTGTTTTAGAGAATTGAACGTGGTTTTCATGGAGAGCTATTCACCACTTGTTGGAATGCCTGCAGCTTCGACATAGGCACGGGCTGCTGCGGTTCTGGCGTTAACGCTTTGATCTGTATCTATACCAACTGCTGCAAAAGTACGGCGAATTAAATGCTCAACTGCGCGAACGGTTGAGCCACGCTGGGCAGCTATTTCGGCATTTGATAACCCTTGAGCAATACTTCGTAGAACAGAAATCTGAGCTCTAGATAAGTTGCCTAAAGGTCTATTTGGATCAAGATCGGTACGTAACTTTTTATTTTTTCCGGCGCCATCACGAAGAGCCGATTCAATTATTTCAACCAAGGCACCTTGTTTGGTAATGGTTTCTTTTCGAATATAAGCAGCCTTAGCTGGAATGGCACTTGAATTCACACCAACAAATCGTGGATCTGGTAAATGCGTTAGAAAAACGATTGCAGTGTGCGCAGACTGACGAACAATTATTTCCGCTAAATCGATTCCAGTAGGACCATTGCCCAGCTCGATGTCTAGAACTGCGGCATCTGGGTCGAAGGCCTTTACTGCTGCTTTTGCTTTAGCGGCACTATCAGCTGTTTCGACAATAAACCCAGCGCCACTAAGTGTGTCCGCGATCAGTGATCGTAAGAACGGGTCGTCTTCAACTACAAGTACCCGCCGCGCTTCCATGCTTAGAGTTTAGCGTTTGGTAAAGCGGCTATCGATTAGCCAGAAAACTCCAAGCACAATCATCGAAGCAGCCAAAATCCCAAGCACGAAAGTCAAAACATACGAATACCCGTAACTGACCACATCAAAGAAGTCATACGGATAGGAATCGATAATTGCCCCGCGAATCAATGTGTAGATCACATAGATGATCGGAAGTGCCAATACCTTTGGCAGCATAGATAATTTAATCCAACCGCGAGGACCGGTAATCAGGAAAGCAGCAACCATCAAAATTGGAGTCCAGGTGTGTTCAATCGGACTTGATATTTGATTAAGCCCAACTGGTGGATAGTTCGGGCCAAGTAGCAAGTTATAAACAACGCCTGTGACCGTGATCATTAGGACTGCGTCAAGAAAGGCAACCTTAAATAACTTGCCAGTGCGTTCTGGATTTAAGAACAGAAGCGTTGCCACAATGCCAACCACAATTTGAGACCAAATAGTGAAGTAGCTAAATAAGTCAACCAAGCGAGCAGGTGCTCCAGCTAGACCGTCGGCATAGTGACCGAAGTACCCAAATTGTGATTCTGGAATTGGTGGATCGTAAAGTTTTTGCTCTACCAAGCCAAAAAGTTCGATGATGAAAGATAGGCCTAAGCCTGTCCAGGCACTAAGTGCGACTACGCCATATGAATACTTGCGAAATTTCACGTTTGTCATAACGGTTCAACTCTAGATGCTGGGATTAACCAAATTGGTCAGATTAATTGGGCAATTTTGCCTTGTTATTGCACAGATGCGGCTAATTGCCCACAAGCACCGTCGATTTCACGGCCCCTGGTATCACGAACCGTTACGGCTACCCCATGATTTTTAAGTCTGCGTACAAATTCTCGCTCGTCTTCAGGACGAGAGGCTGTCCACTTAGAACCAGGTGTTGGGTTAAGCGGGATTAGGTTTACGTGAACAAGGTGTCCTGAAAGTAACTCGCCAAGTAAATCAGCACGCCAAGCTTGATCGTTAATGTCCTTGATCAAGGCATATTCAATCGAAATACGTCGACCTGTTTCGTTTGCGTAATACCAAGCCGCATCCAATACTTCACTAACTTTGAAGCGATTATTAATCGGCACCAAGGTGTCGCGCAATTCATCATCTGGCGCATGCAGTGAAATTGCCAACGTGAGTGGCAAACCTTCAGTTGCCAGCTGCTTGATCCTTGGAACAAGCCCAACTGTTGAAACAGTTATTCCGCGCGCTGACATCCCAAGTCCAGCTGGCGCATCATCAGTTAGGCGACGAATTGCACCCATCACGGCGTTGTAATTTGCCATTGGCTCGCCCATGCCCATAAAAACTAAATTGTTTACTCGGCCAACGCCGCCTTCAATTTTTCCTGCTGCTAGATCGCGAGCGCCAGCTAAAACTTGTTCAACAATTTCTGCTGTAGAAAGATTGCGAGTAAGTCCGCCCTGCCCAGTTGCGCAGAACGGGCAGTTCATGCCGCAACCAACTTGCGATGAAATACACATCGTTACGCGATCTGGGTAGCGCATCAAAACGCTTTCAACAAGAACACCATCAAATAATTTCCACACTTGTTTAACGGTGGTTCCGTTATCGCAGGCAAGTGATTTAACTGAAGTCATTAATTGTGGGAAAAGCTGTTCTTTAACTTGGCTGCGTAATTCAGCGGGGATATCGGTCCAAGACTCTGGAGCATCAGATAAACGACTAAACCATTGCCGAGAAATTTGATCAGCACGGAATGCTGGAAGACCCAGTTCTTTTACTTTTTCTTTTCGCTGTTCTACGGTTAAATCTGACCAATGAATAGGTGGTTTTGGCCGTTTAGGTTCGACCATGATTAATTCACCTGGGGCTGGCATACGCCCAAGCCTACGTTGAATCTTTAATTAATCGTGAATTTATCC
>JBEGOT010000100.1:0-12797 GCA_041181865.1 Actinomycetota bacterium
CATAACAATGAAACGCATCGACATCAGAAATATGAATGCTTACTACGGAAGTTTCCGTGCAGTAGCTGATGTTTCATTAACTGTTGAACCAAAGTCAGTTACCGCATTCATCGGACCTTCAGGTTGTGGCAAGTCGACCGTTCTTCGCACAATAAATCGCATGCACGAAGTTATTCCAGGCGCTCGTGTTGAAGGAACCGTGGCACTTGATGGTGAAGACATTTATGGAGCTGGTGTTGATCCAGTTAGTGTGCGCAGGTCAATTGGTATGGTTTTCCAGCGACCTAACCCATTCCCAACAATGACTATTAAAGAAAATGTTCTGGCTGGAATTCGTCTTGAAGGTGCCAAGAAGAGTAAAGGTGAACTTGAAGAAATTGTTGAAACTTCGCTAAAAAGTGCAAACCTTTGGAATGAAGTTAAAGATCGCTTAGACCGTCCAGGCGCTGGTCTTTCAGGTGGTCAGCAACAGCGTCTATGTATTGCTCGCGCAATTGCAGTTAAACCAGATGTACTTTTGATGGACGAACCTTGTTCAGCACTTGATCCAATTTCAACTTTGGCTATTGAGGATCTAATTCAGCAGCTAAAGAGCGAATACACAATTGTGATTGTTACGCACAACATGCAGCAGGCGGCTCGCGTTAGCCAAACCACAGCATTTTTCAACCTAGAAGCTGTTGGCCAACCTGGAAAACTTGTTGAAATTAACCCAACAGATCAGGTCTTCACTGCCCCTCATGAAAAGGCAACAGAAGATTACATTTCTGGTCGATTTGGATAATAAGTTCTAATTAAAGAACTACTTGTTGACCTTTACCAAGGACAACTATTCCTGCATCGGTGACTGTGTAGTGAAGGCGATCTTTATCTAGATCAACTCCAATCTGAGCACCGTCTGGAACAACTACGTTCTTATCAAGAATTGCTTTTCGCACAACTGCCCCACGGCCAATTTGAACACCAGGCATAAGTACTGAACCATCAACGTAAGCGCCATCATTTACACGAACTTCGTGCGCAACAACAGAAGTGCGAACATGTGCACCGCTAATGATTGAACCTGCACCAACGATTGAATCGTGTGCATTACCGCCTTGAACAAATTTTGCTGGCGCAAGTGGCGGTAAGTCAGTAAGAATTGGCCATTCCTTGTTATATAAATTAAATATCGGATGAACAGAAACTAAATCCATGTGCGCATCGTGATAAGAATCGATTGTTCCAACATCGCGCCAGTAACCATTGTCACGGTCGGTTGAACCTGGAACGACGTTGGTTGCAAAATCATAAACATTCGCTTCACCGCGTTCAGTAAGCATCGGGATGATGTTTGTTCCCATGTCATGCATGGAAGATTCATCCGCAGCATCTTTTTTCAAAGCTTCGATTAGGACATTACGGGTGAAAATGTAATTACCCATCGAGGCATAACATTCATCAGCCGAACCTGGAATCGTCGGCGGATCAGCAGGCTTTTCTAAAAACTCAGTTATCTTTTTGCCAGAACTATCTGTTTTGATAATTCCAAAACCACTTGCTTGATTCTTTGGAACTCGAATGCCAGCAACAGTAACGCCAGCACCCGATTCAATATGCGCTTGCAGCATTTGTTCTGGATCCATGCGGTAAACGTGATCAGCACCAAATACCGCAACGTATTCAGGCATTTCGTCATAAACCAAATTCAAACTTTGAAAAATTGCATCAGCTGAACCGGTATACCAACGTGGTCCAAGTCGTTGTTGCGCTGGAACTGGTGTTACGTAATCACCAAGCATTGATCCAACGCGCCAAGTTGTCGTGATGTGACGGTCAAGTGAATGGGATTTGTATTGAGTTAATACACAGATTCGAAGAAATCCTGCATTAACCATATTTGAAAGTACAAAATCAACTAAGCGATATGAGCCACCAAATGGAACAGCAGGCTTCGCTCGGTCTGCGGTCAGCGGCATCAGGCGCTTACCTTCACCACCGGCAAGCACAATGCTTAATACACTTGAACGCTTTCGCATATCACCAGCCTATTAAAAGTCATAGAGTTATGTTGTGCGAATTTCAATTGTTACAAAGGAATGGCCACCAGACATATATGGTGGTGCGGGTGTTCATGTTGAACACTTAGTTGAGCAATTGCGCAAGCTAGAAGAGGTAGATGTCCACGCTTTTGGTGCTCCAAAAGCAGGATCAGTTACTTATCCAGTCCCAGCAGAACTTTCTGAATCCAATGCTGCAGTCCAAACACTTGGCGTGAACCTAGAAATGCTTGCTGACTTCGCCAAAGCAAACGTAATCCACACTCATACTTGGTATGCCAACATGGCTGGCCATCTTGGCTCACTTCTTCACGCAGTGCCACATATTGTCACCGCACACAGCCTTGAACCTCGCCGCCCATGGAAAGCTGAACAGCTTGGTGGTGGTTATGCGGTTTCATCATGGGTTGAGCAAACTTCATATCTTGGCGCTGATGCAGTGATCGCGGTTAGCCATGGAATGAAAAAAGATATTTTGGAATGCTACCCAGAAGTTGATCCAAAATTAGTACATGTCGTGCATAACGGTATTGACACCGTTGCCGTAAAAAAGGTTTTAGAAACGTCGGCACTTGCAGCCAATGGGATTGACCCAGAACGTCCATATGTTTTATTTGTTGGACGAATCACCCGGCAAAAAGGCATAATGCATTTACTGCGCGCCGCTGAAAGTTTGCCAGAAGAGGTCGCACTAGTTATTTGCGCATCTTCTCCTGATACACCTGAACTTGGGCAAGAAGTTGCGCTGCAAATTGAAAAACTTTCAAAGATGCGAACTGGCGTTCACTGGATCAAAGACCAACTAAGTCGTCCAGATTTAGTACAAGTGCTATCTAAGGCAACTGTTTTTGCATGCCCATCAATTTATGAACCACTTGGAATCGTCAATCTAGAAGCGATGGCTTGTGAAGTTCCGGTAGTTGCAAGTTACGTTGGCGGCATTCCAGAAGTGGTGATTGACAACGAAACAGGCTTTTTAGTTCATTACGATGAAGAAAATACTTCTCAATTTGAATCCGATTTTGCAAAGGCATTGACCCGGGTTGTTGAGGATAAAACACTTGCCACCACAATGGGATTAGCGGGTCGTCGTCGAGCTGAAGTTGAATTTGGCTGGGATCGCATTGCTCGTGAGACAATTGCGGTCTATCAACAAGCAATTGAGAGTTATCGAGAGTGAGAAATTGTGTCAAGGTCGACAGGAAAAAGTAATGCGACCGGATACATCCTCTACTTCACTGCCGCAAGTCTTTGGGCATTAAACGGAACAATCAGCAAGATAATCCTGCTAAGTGTTGGTGATCCTTCAAGAGTTTCTCAACTACGAAACACTGCAGCTTTCTTAATCTTGTTTGTAGTTGTTCTACTAGTTCGCCGTTCTGGATTCAGACTGAAGCGATCTGAAATAGGCAACATTTTGGTTTACTCCTTGGGTGGCATCACAATTACCCAATATGCCTACTTTGAAGCTATTAGCCGTATGCCAATTGGTGTTTCATTACTAATTGAATTTACAGCGCCAATTTTTATCGTTTTATGGGTTCGATACGGTCGTAAGCAACAAGTTAAGCCGACAATCTGGCTTGGCTTAATTATGGCAATTGGTGGTTTAGCACTGGTTGGTCAAGTTTGGTCTGGTTTGAAGTTTGATGCACTTGGCTTAATTTTTTCCTTTATAGCAATGACTTCCCTAATTTTTTATTACATCTTTGGTGAGCGCGCTAGTTTGCAAAGAGATGCAATTTCACTGATGATGTGGGGATTTTTCTGCTCATCAGCTTTTTGGGCAATCAAACTTTCTTGGTTTGAATTCCCATGGGAAAAATTAACTGTAATTGTTCAACCGTTTCCGCAAACTGAAATGCAAATGCCTGTTTGGGTACTTGCGCTTTACATGATCATCGGTGGCACGGTATTACCTTTTACTTTGGTTATCCAAGGCATGAAGTATTTAGGTGCAGCCGGCGCAAGTTTGATGGGAATGATGGAACCACTAGTTGCATTTGTTATCGCTTGGATAGTTTTAGGTGAATCGCTCAATGCAATTCAAATAATTGGTGGCCTTGTGATGCTTACTGGTGTTTATATCGCTGAACTTGCACGTGTTTCAAAGAAGCCTGAAGTTGAAAATATGGAAGCGATCGTTCCAAGTTAATTTCTAATTACTTAGAAATACTTTGATCAACGCGGTGCACCACACCAAACCAAAATGCAATTGAATAGCCAACTAAAGCAGCAAATAGGAATGTTCCAATTCCTAAGGTTCCACCTAACAACCAGCCAAGTGTTAAAACCACCACTTCAATACTTAGTCGAATTCGAGCAACTGGAATTCCGGTTTTGAAGTGAAGCCCAGTCATTAACCCATCGCGTGGACCGGGACCCAAGTGGGCGGGAATATAAAAAGCTGAACCAATACCAACAATTACGATTCCAGCAAAGGTCTGGGCCAGCTGTGGGATGGCTGTTGTAGGTTGTGGGAAAACTGGAATCATGACCTCAAGTGCTAAAGCAATCACAATCACATTTAGAAGTGTTCCTGCTCCTGGTTTACGTTTTAGCGGAATCCAAAATGTTAAAACGCAAACAGAAATTAATGCTGTTGCCCAGCCAATTGAAAGACCAGTTTGAATAGATAAACCTTCAGCAAAAACAACCCAGGGTGACTGTCCAGCATTTGCCGCAACAAGTGCTGCTTCCCCGGTTCCAAAAAGCCATAAACCCAAAAGCAACATGAAGTATGTCGTTGGCTTTGCCTTCCACATTGATCCATGAGCACTCCATGGCGCATGCGGAACTGTCTTAGAAGGTTTTAACCAAGCTGGAATAGATGCCACTAAACGATGTTCTTCTCTGGTCGCAGCTCGCCACCATTTGAAAAACGATCAACGCTAAGTGGAGAAATGTCGACGAATGGAGTTTTACCTAAATAAAGGTCGCGCAAAATTTCGCCAATTGCTGGACCTTCTAAGAATCCATGTCCACTGAAACCAGTTGCATAAAGCATTCGTGAAATTCCGTTCCATTCACCAAGCAATGCGTTGTGATCAGGGGTTACCTCATAAAGGCCAGACCAGCCTGAACCAACACCGACATCAAGTAGGCGTGGTGCACGTTCATACGCAAGTTCTGCAAGTTTTTCTGGGAATTTAGGATCACGGCTGAAATCAAAACCAGGGCCAACGGTTTTATCGGAGAAGCCCATCAATAAACCTTTGCCCTCACGGTGCCAGTAGAGCGAAGTTGAATAATCGATTGTCATTGGCATTGATGCTGGAAGATCGTTGAATTCAGCACTTAGTGGTTCAGTGATTAATAGTTCGCGACGGTAAGGAGTTACTGGTAGATCTAATCCAACGTGTGCACCAATTTGAGGTGACCAAGCACCAGCACAATTAATTACTGTGCTGGTTTTCACAGTTCCTGCTGAGGTGGTGACACTTACAATTTCGCCACCGTTAACGGTAATCCCCGTTGCCTCAACGTTGTTTAAACAAATTGCCCCATAACGGCGAGCGCCAGAAACATAACCCATGACTACTGATTCAGGAGTGCAATGCCCATCATTTGGTGTGAAAGATGCAGCTAGAACATCATCAACATTTAAAAGTGGACTGATTTCTTTCGCTTCTTTTGGAGTAAGCATTCGAGATTCAACACCAAATTTTTTATGCAATTCGGTTGATTTTTCGAAAGTCTTTACATCATCTGGATTAGTAAGTGCAAACAAATAACCTGGTCGGTGCAAGTCGATTTCCTGACCTGGGCGGTTATTGAAGTCGGCAAGCAAATCGAGTGATCTGGCACCCATTTGAATGTTTAATTCATCTGAGAAATTCGCGCGTACACCACCGGCAGCCTTCGAAGTTGAACCGCTTGCAAACTCATTTTTCTCAACTAAAAGCACACTTACGCCTGCTTCAGCCAGATGGAATGCAGCTGATGCACCCATTACGCCACCACCGATGACAACAACGTCTACTTGCTCAGGAAGATTTGCCATTACCTAAACTTTCTTAATCCAAAAATTCAATCTAAAGATCAAACGCTAGAGTATTTATATGTCTCAGTCTGTCACCAAAAATCAACCAACCGTAGCCGGGGCTATCCTTGACTTGCTTTGGCAAGCTGGGATTCGCGTCACATTTGGTATTCCAGGTGTGCACAATTTGGCTTTCTGGGATGCACTTGGAAATAACCGACCACAAATAGTTGGCGTGCGCCATGAACAAACCACTGCATACGCAGCTGATGGGCTTGCTCGTACCAATGGAAATCTTGCAGTAGCTCTAACCACAACGGGTCCAGGTGCTGCAAATACCCTTGGCGCATTTGGCGAAGCGGCAATTTCAGGCTCTCCGATTTTTGTTATTTCTTCTGAAGCCCCGATTTCTAAGCGCGGCAAGAATGGCTCACGTGGCTTACTTCATGAGATGGATGATCAAGCCGCACTTTTTGCTCCTCTTGCTAAAAAACTTCATGGTGTAGCTATGGCTATCAGCGTTGAAGATGGCGTTACTGCTGTTGATGTTTGCGCTGAAATGATTAGAGATCTATTGCGTGCACCAGCTGGCGCTGGTTACTTGGGTATTCCAGCTGATGTACTGGGGCAGCCATTCACTGGTGAATTACCAAAACTTGAAATTGGTCAAGAAGTATTAGAAATAAATACAGCGTCAACTCTTGCTGCGTTAAATGATGCAAAGAAAATAGTGATCTGGGCAGGCGGTGGCGCAACTGAAGGTGGCGAAGGAATTGCTGAATTAGCTGCTCACTGGAATGCGCCAATTCTGACTTCATTTGCTGGCCGTGGTACCGCAGCTAATTCTCCCTTTAGTGTGAAGGTGCCAATACACGAACCTGAAGTCGAAGCAGTTTTTGCAGAAGCTGATGCTTTAGTTGTGTTTGGCAGCCAGCTAGATGGAATGAACACAAAGAACTGGGCAATTCAATGGCCAGCCAAAATTGTGATCGTTGATGCTAATCCTGACTTTGTTCTGCGAAATGTGAACGCAGATGCAGTAATTGTTGCAAATGACATTAATGAAGTGGCTCGTACCTTAGTTGCTGACACTAAGCCTCAAGAAAATTGGACTGATGTTGCAACGTTAAATACAAAAGTTCGCGCGCGACTTGAAGTAGATGAAAAATCCAAGCGTGGCACAGCTCTAGTTCGAGCTATTGAAAATCATTGGCCCGAAGACGGCGTTGTTGTTTGCGATATGGCCATTGCAGGTTACTGGACTGGTGTTTATGCCGATCAACCACGTCCGCGTCGTTTGGTCTATCCAGTTGGCTGGGGCACTTTAGGTTTTGGTTTGCCAGCAGCAATTGGTCCAGCTGCTGCTGGAGTTAGAACTCTTGCAGTTTGTGGTGATGGTGGTGTTGCCTTCGCACTTGGTGAACTTGCAACTATCGTTCAAGAAAATCTTCCTTACACACTTTTAATTGTTGATGACGGTGGTTATGGAATGCTTCGCTACGACCAGATTGTGATGGGTCACCCTGAGCGTGGTGTTGATTTGGTTTCACCAGACTGGGCAGTGTTGGCGCAATCTTTTGGTCTTTCATTTACCGAAACCACGATTGAAGATTTGGGTGAAGCACTTTCACTTAAACAGCCAGGAATCATTGTTATTAAAGAAAAGTTAAACCCACCGAAGAGCACAAGTCCTCGTTGGAATGAATAAGTAATAAAGCAAAAAATCCTTGCAATCGCGAGGGTTTTTTGTTGGACTTACACGGCTATGACGTATTTTCATTTTTAATTTTTCGCATGCAAATGTCAAGAGTTTCTATGTTTGAAATATCTGGAATAACCTAAATAAACTTTTCTCCCGTTAAGCGCTCAAAAGCTTCAACATAACGATCTCTGGTTTTTTCAATTACTTCTTCTGGCAGTGCTGGAGGAGCGTCACCCGAATTTTTATCCCAACCTGATTCACTGGATAGCAACCAATCCCGAACGTATTGTTTATCAAATGATGGCTGAGCCTGACCTGGCTTCCATAAATCAGCTGGCCAGAACCTTGAAGAATCAGGCGTTAATACTTCATCGGCGAGAACTATTTGATTTTTGTGTGCGCCCTTTAAGCCAAGGCCAAATTCAAACTTTGTGTCAGCCAAAATAATGCCGCGTGACTTAGCAATACTTAACGCGCGTTCATACACAGCAAGTGTTAGGCGACGAAGTTGCTGTGCTTCTTCCATTCCAATTTTGATCATTACTTCATCAAAAGTTACATTTTCGTCATGATCACCTAGAGCAGCTTTGGTTGCTGGGGTGAAAATCGGTTTAGGTAATTCTGATCCATCTTTTAGACCTGGTGGCAAACCATTGCCACAAATAGAACCGGTTTCTTTGTAATCAGTTAACCCTGATCCAGTTAGGTAGCCGCGAGCAACACATTCGACTGGAAACATCTCTAAGTTTTCGCAATATGTTGCTCGACCTTTAACTGCATCAGGAACATTTGTGGAAATTATGTGGTTTGGCACGATGTCATCAAGTTGGCTAAACCACCATAATGACATTGCGGTAAGAATGCGTCCTTTGTCTGGAATTATGCTTGGCAACACCCAGTCAAAAGCCGAAATGCGATCACTTGCTACAAAAAGTAATCGACCGTCTTCGGTTTGATATAGATCGCGGACTTTTCCTGAGTAAACGTGCTTGAAGCTTGAATCTAATTGATAATCAACTGGATTGATTTTCACAGAATTGGCTCCGGGCGATAATTCGCAGCTTCAGGTGATGTGGCAACAATTTTGGAAACTTTTGCGGCAACTTGAGCAACTTGATCTTGGGCAGCACCAGTGAATTCAAGTGGTTTAGCAATCAATGCTTGAAGCTGATCCAGTGATAATCCAAGACGTGAGTCTGCGGCTAATCGAGTTAATACTTGATTGCCATCGCCACCATTTGCGCCGCGCATTTCAAGTGCTACTGCCACTGCATGTTCTTTAATCACTTCGTGTGCAACTTCACGGCCAACACCATTTCGAACTGCTGCCATCAAAATCTTTGTGGTTGCAAGGAAAGGTAAGTAACGAGAAAGTTCACGTTCAATTACTGCTGGGAAGGCACCAAATTCTTCAAGCACAGTTAGAAAAGTTTCAAACAACCCATCAATAGCAAAGAATGAATCAGGAAGTGCAACACGGCGAACCACGGAACAAAATACATCGCCTTCGTTCCATTGGTTGCCAGAAAGTTCACCAGCCATTGAGGCATACCCACGCAAAATTACCGCAAAGCCATTAACACGTTCACATGAACGAGTGTTCATCTTGTGTGGCATAGCACTGGACCCAACTTGGCCTTCTTTAAAGCCTTCAGTTACTAGTTCATGTCCAGCCATTAACCGAATGGTTGTGGCAAATGAACTTGGGCCACTTGCCAATTGAACTAAGGCAGTTAGAACTTCAAAATCAAGTGAACGTGGGTAAACCTGACCAACACTTGTTAAAACATTATTGAAGCCAAGGTGCTTAGCAATTCGCTGTTCAAGCTGGGCAAGCTTCTTTGAATCCCCGCCCAATAAATCAAGCATGTCTTGGGCTGTGCCAACTGGACCCTTGATGCCGCGTAATGGGTAGCGAACAAGTAAATCATCAAGTCTTGTAATCGCAATTAAAAGTTCATCCGCAGCTGATGCAAATCTCTTACCGAGTGTGGTTGTTTGCGCTGCAACGTTATGACTGCGACCGGTTAGGGCGACATCTGAATATCTAACGGCAAGTTCGGCTAATTTTGCAGCGGTTGCAACTGCTTTAATTCGGATGAAGTAAGCGGCTTCGGCAATTTGAAGTTGCTCGACATTCTCAGTTAAGTCGCGGCTAGTCATACCTTTATGAATGTGTTCAAAACCAGCCAATTCACAAAATTCTTCAATTCTTGCTTTGACATCATGACGGGTAACTTTTTCACGATTTGCGATGCTAGCTAAATCAACCTGTCCAACAACTTTTTCATAAGCCGTAATAGCTTCTGCTGGAATGTCGATACCTAAATCTTTTTGCGCTCTTAATACAGCAATCCATAAATTGCGTTCAATTGTAATTTTGTTTTCTGGTGCCCAAATGTTGTTCATGCCAGTTGAGGCATAACGCGCAGCTAGAACATTAGGAATGTTTGGTTTGGTCATGGAACCTTAATCTCCCCTTGTGCTGCGGCTAATGCGATATCCGTTCGGTGATGTTCACCAGCGAACTTAATTGTCTCAACTGCGGCGTATGCACGTCGACGCGCATCACCTAAATCTTGACCAATAGCTGTAACAGATAAAACTCGGCCACCGTGAACTACTAATGTTCCAGTGTGATCGATGGCAGTTCCTGCGTGGTAAATCGAAGCACCCAAACCAGCGGCATCATCAGTCCCAGATATTTGAGCGCCAGTAACCGGTGACTCTGGATAACCTTGAGCTGCCATAACCACTGTCACTGCAGACTTAGATTTCCATTTGATTTCAGGCAATGTATTTAATTTCCCAGTTGCAGCAGCCATTAATAATTCACTTAAGGGTGAATCGAGTCTGGCTAAAACTACTTGGGTTTCCGGATCGCCAAACCTTGCATTAAATTCGATAACTTTTACTCCGCGAGCGGTCAAAGCCAAACCTGCATAAAGTAATCCAACAAATGGTGTTCCGCGCTTTGCCATTTCATCGATCATTGGCTGCAAAACATCGCGCTTGACCTGTTCAACCAAATTTTTTGGCGCCCAAGGAAGTGGAGTGTAAGCACCCATGCCTCCAGTATTTGGACCTTCATCATTATTGCCAACGCGTTTGAAATCTTGGGCTGGTGAAAGTGGAACGATGTTTTTGCCGTCAGAAATTCCAAACAAACTAACTTCTGGGCCAGCTAAATATTCTTCGATTACTACTTCCCCACCATCACGACTGTCGATGCATGACATCGCATGGGCAAGTGCTTCGCTGCGATCATTTGTGACCACAACGCCTTTACCTGCAGCCAAACCATCGTCTTTAACAACGTAAGGTTCACCAAATTTATCTAAAGCAATTTGTGCTTCTTCTACTGTGACACAAAGTTCTGCCTGCGCGGTTGGGACATTTGCAGCGTTCATGACTTCTTTGGCAAAAGCTTTACTGCCTTCTAATTTTGCTGCCGCACTAGATGGACCAAACACAGCGAATCCATTTGTGCGTAACTCATCGCCAACGCCAGCAACAAGTGGTGCTTCTGGACCGATAACAACTAAATCGGCTTGAACTTCTTTTGCAACTGCAACAACTGCTTTTCGGTCGGTTGCATTTACTGGAATAGTTTTTGCGATTTGGGCGATACCTGGATTACCTGGGGCGCAAAAAACAGTTACGTCAGAATCTTTGAGCAAAGTCGCAACGATTGCGTGTTCTCTCGCACCTTGACCGATAACGAGGATTTGCACTTTCCTAAGTTTATTCGCTAATCATGCACATGAACAATTAAAGGCGCTGCGTATGCACGCAGCGCCTTTAATTTTAGGTTTATTTATCCTTCGTAGTACTTGCCAATTGCTGCAAACGCTTCATCCAAAATGGCTAAGCCTTCTTTGGCTTCAGTTTCTGAAACGTTGCACGGTGGCACCACGTGAATGCGGTTGTAGTTAACAAATGGAAGTAATCCATTCTTCTTACAAGCTGCAACTAAATCGGCCATTGCAGGTGACGTGCCACCGTAAGGTGCGATCATTTCCTTGGTTTGGCGATTCTTAACTAAATCAACTGCCCAGAAGGTTCCAAGACCTCGAACTTCGCCGATTACTTGGTGACGTTCTTGAAGTTCTCGAAGTCCTGGTCCTAGAACCTTTTCGCCAATCATCTTGGCATTTTCGACTGTTCCTTCTTCTTTCATGATGTCGATAGTTGCTGAAATAGATGCAGTTGCAAGTGGATGGCCTGAGTAGGTTAAGCCACCAGGGAATACTCGATCATCAAAAGTCTTTGCAACATGATCGCCAATAACAACTCCACCAACTGGAACGTAACCGCTGTTTGATCCTTTTGCGAATACAAACAAGTCTGGCTTCACTTTGTAGTTATCGAAAGCAAACCATTCACCAGTGCGACCAAAGCCGGCCATAACTTCATCAAGGATCAACATAATTCCGTTGTCATCACAAAGTTTACGAACGCCGGCAAGGTAACCAGGTGGTGGCGCAAGAACACCTGCAGTACCAACAACTGTTTCCATCATGATCGCTGCGATAGTTCCTGGGCCTTCGTACTTAATAACTTCAGCAAGATGAGCTAATGCGCGCTCAGTTTCTTGTTGTTCGTTTTCTGCCCAAAAGCTTGAACGGTAAAGATGCGGACCGAAGAAATGAACATGGCCTGATGCATGTTCATTTGGCCAACGACGAGGATCACCAGTTGCAGTAATCGCTGTGGTGGTGTTGCCGTGATAGCTACGGTAGAAAGTCATTACTTTGTGTTTGCCAGTGTGCAGACGAGCCATGCGAATTGCATTCTCAACTGCGTCAGCGCCACCGTTTGTGAAGAAAACTTTATTCATGCCTTCAGGAGCAAGATCTGCAATTTTCTTTGCAGCTTCGCCGCGAACATCATTTGCATGTTGTGGAGCAATAGTTGAAAGCTTGGCAGCTTGATCTTGAATAGCCTTTACTAACTTTGGATGCTGATGGCCAATGTTTGTATTAACTAACTGACTTGAAAAGTCGATATAACGTTTGCCGTCATAATCCCAAACGTAAGATCCTTCTGCTCCTTGAATAAGCATCGGGTTAAG
>JBEGOT010000101.1:0-3300 GCA_041181865.1 Actinomycetota bacterium
AGTGGCGAGAATGCATACATACCAGCGATGTGAACACTGATCACAAACCCAATAATCCTCAGTGACACATCAACATGTTTCATGTGTACAGGTGTCATAACCATCACTGAAACCATCGCAATATGCCCAGACGCAATTGCCACTAAGCCAAGTAAAGAATTTGAATTGGATTTGATGTGGCCAAGCGTTTCCTTAAAAGGGATCTTTACTGAAACTCGCGGGCTTAATTCCTCAGTACCAGCAAGGCTAGTTAAGTAAGGATCTGGCTTTAACAGAAACCAGATCACAGAGCTTGATGAAATCAAGCAGATCGATGCCAAGGCAAAAGTTCCAGTTAGCGCAGGTAAACCAACTGCAGATGCCACGCTGCCAATTGGGTCAAGCAAGTTTGGACCAAGTACTGAACCAATCGTCGATGCCCAAACCACATACGAAAGCGAACTTGCTCTTGTGTGTTCTTGGGCTAAATCGATAGCTGCGTATCGCGCTTGGTAACCAGCTGCCGAGGAGGCACCAATCATGAATGTGCCAAGGAAAATTAAAGGGATCAAGCTACTTGTTCCAGCAATAACGGTAATCAAAGCGCCGATGGAACCAATTGTGTAACCGGTGGTTAGAGCTAGGCGACGACCACCGCGACGAGTTAGGTTTGCAAGCGCTAACGCCATTGCCGCTGCGCCAGCAACGCTAAAGGTTTGAGCTACTCCGGCTAACGTTTCTGAGCCGGCAAGCGAAGTGACCAGAAGCGAACCTGCAGCAACTGTTCCAGCAACACCAATGCCACTTAGAATTTGGGCAATTGCCAAAGTTCTTAAGGTTCGAGTTTGAATCGGGTTAATCGCAGTTTCAGACACATGAATAAGACTAGTGACGTGGTTAGATTATGCAGTGAGCAGATCTACCCAAACTCAAACTATTGGTGCCAATTACGCAGTAACTTCAGGAAGTTATTTCCCGATTGTTTCTGCCATTTTTGTTGGCCTATTGATTATTTCTAATGTCGGCGCAACAAAATTAATTTCTGCTGGGCCACTAATCGTTGATGGTGGTGCATTTCTTTTCCCACTGGTGTACATCACGGGTGACGTATTAACTGAGGTCTATGGGTTTAGGGCAGCTCGCAGAGTTATTTTTGTCGGCTTTGCGATGGCTGTGTTATCCGCAATCACATTTCTACTCATTCAAGTGTCACCATCGGCCCCCGGCTGGGAAAACCAAGCTGCATTTGAATCGATTTTGGGATTTGTACCACGCATCGTTTTTGCAAGTGTATGTGGCTTCCTGCTTGGTCAGATTTTAAATTCATACGTTTTGGCAAAACTAAAGCAGCGAACAAAGGAAAGTGCACTTTGGCTTCGCCTGATTGGCTCAACTGTGGTTGGCGAATTTGCTGACACTCTTGTTTTTTGCACCATTGCGTTTTATGGAATTTTAACTGGTGCCGACTTTATTAATTATGTGGTCGTTGGATATTTCTATAAGACTTTGCTTGAAGTAGTGCTCTTACCAATTACTTATCGAGTGGTGGCATTAGTTAAAGCAAATGAGACCACATACGTGTCTCACACCGAAAGTATTTAACTGCGACGGTAGTTGTATTGCCCAAGGAATTCGTCTTTGAAGTCATAGAAATTGCCATCCAAAATACTTTGTCGAATTCGATTAACAAGGTTCACGATGAAGTACTCATTGTGAATCGTCAGAAGCGTTGAAGCTGCCATCTCTTTGGCGTGAACTAGATGGTGCAAGTAAGCCTGGGTGTAGTTAGAGCAGGTGTAGCAAGCACAGCCTGGAACTAACTGCTCAAATGAGTTTCGGTATTTGGCATTTGAAATGTTAACTCGGCCAGTAGGGAAGTAAACTGCGGCATTTCTGGCTACCCGAGAAGCTGAAACGCAATCGAAAGTATCAGCGCCATTTTCCACACCGACAAAGATGTCTTCAGGTTCACCAATGCCAAGTAAGTGGCGCGGACGATCAGTTGGCAGTTCTTCGGTGACCCAGCGAACAATGGTGCCAAGTTCATCTTTATCAAGAGCCCCGCCGATGCCATAGCCATCAAAATCCATGGCACCAAGATCTATTGCAGCTTTTCGACGTAGGTCTTGGTATTGCGCGCCTTGAATCACTCCAAAGAGTGCTTGGTATGGACGATGACTTCGTTGCGCAGTTAACTGTTGATGTGCAGTGATGCAGCGAAGCGCCCAAAGGCGAGTTCGCTCTAAAGACTTTTCTTGGTATTCACGGGTGTTAAGCAGTGTTGTGCACTCATCAAAGGCAAACATGATGTCAGCGCCTAATTCATGTTGAACTTCCATTGAAAATTCTGGGGTAAAGCGGTGCATGGTGCCATCAAGGTGAGATTTAAAGGTAACCCCGTCATCATCAACATGGGCAAGGCGTTCTTTGCTATCTGCGATCACATCATCTGATTGCACAGTCACAGATTCCATGGCAAGAACTTTTTTAAAGCCAACACCAAGGCTTAATACTTGAAAGCCACCGCTATCGGTGAAAGTTGGTCCTTGCCAGTTCATAAATTTGCCAACGCCTCCTGCTTGGTCAACGATCTTTGATCCTGGTTGAAGGTAAAGGTGGTAGGCGTTAGCAAGTAGTGCTTGGGCGCCAAGATCCTTCATTGATTCGGGCAAAACTGATTTGACGGTGGCTTTAGTGCCAACTGGAATGAAAGCTGGTGTTTGAATTTGACCGTGCGGGGTTGAAATTACACCTGCGCGACCAACGGGTTTTAGGTCGGAATTTTTGGGCTTAAGTTCACTTTCGACTTTGAACCCGAAATCGGATTTAGCCAAAGTAGTTAGCTATTTTCTAATTCGGAATCAAGGTGCTTAGCAATCTTGCCAAGTGCTTTACCTAGTGCTTCGTACTCAGAATCAGTTAGTTGATCAACAAAGTGCTTTCGCACACCTGCAACATGTAATGGGGCTGCGGCCACCAAAGTGTCCCAGCCTTTGTTTGTCATGGCGCAGTTTTGACCACGGCGGTCATCTTCACAGTTCTTGCGGTTAACTAGGCCACGGTCTTCCAGACGATCAATCTGGTGGGATAGTCGGCTCCTCGATAGCAGCGATTTTTGGGCAAGTTCAGACATGCGCATTGTTTTATTTGGCGATTCAGATAACCGAACCAAGATCTCATAATCGGTAATGGTTAGGCCAAATTCTTCTTGCAATTCTCGGCTAAGTAGTTCAGGTAGCACATTAGATGCGGTTATCCAGGCACGCCAATGAACTTGCTGGTCTTTCGATAGCCACTTAGTCATGAAAGATATTTTAGACG
>JBEGOT010000102.1:0-5519 GCA_041181865.1 Actinomycetota bacterium
TCTATCGCTGATTTTTTGAGCAACTTTAGGCAAATCATTAATTTGGCCATCTGTTGTTTTTGATAATGCATCTATCAATAACTTTAAAACCAACATCTGTGCGCTAAATGATTTAGTGGCTGCTACTGCAATTTCTGCACCCGCGTGCACATCCAAGTGAAACTGAGCAACATTTGCTAGGGCCGAATTTGGATTATTGGTTATTGCAAGAACACTTGCGCCGCACTGCCCAGATATACGAGCACTTTCGATTAAGTCGGGTGAGCCACCACTTTGGGAAACAGCAATTAGTAATACGCCTTTGTAGTTAGGCCTTGCCCCAAAAACAGTAAAACTAGATGGTGATACAAGACCACTTGCCAAACCAAGTTGGGTTTCAACTAGGTATTTGCCATAAAGCGCAGCGTGATCACTTGTCCCACGAGCTGCAAATAGCACGGTGTGAAAATTGTGTTTGCCAAGTTCATTTGCAATCACTTTGATTTCGTTGTGGCTAGCCAGAATTTTTGAAAAAACCTCAGGTTGCTGAGCTATTTCAAGGGCCATGTTTTTGCCAAGATTGGTCATACTGAATTCCTTAGTGTGTATGGAAAATTGAAGTCTGTATGTATAACAAATGAATTTCTGATACTTTTCAACGTATGGCTTCTGGCAACGACAAACTTCGATACGAAGTTGTTAAAGATTTGGTGCTGAGCATTATTGCTGAAAAGCGGTTGCAGCCAGGAGACCAATTGCCAACTTCTGGTGAACTTGCCCAAAAAACTGGCTTTTCGCTGATCTCGGTTAGACGCGCTTTGGATGAATTGGAACGTGCTGGTCGAATTGTTAGACGTCAAGGTGTTGGCACGTTTGTAGCCAACCAACGATTGATGGCCGAACCAGCCAAGGCCGGAGAACTGCTTGGCACCCTTGGTGGGGCAATTGATCCTAAAAGATTGACTACCGAATTGATTAGCCTGTTGCCAGCTGTCCCAAGTGCCACGATTGCAAGTAATCTTCGGATTAATAGCACTTTGCCAGTATGGGAAATCACCCGAAGACGCCGGTTTAATCGAAAGCCGGTTATCTTGGAAACTGCTGTTGTGCCCATGCAGCTTGCCCCAACTCTTGATGAAAAGTGGCTGCGCGATGGTAAATCTTTGTATGGCATGCTTTCGACAAAGTATGGCTTGATTGACCAATACGAAGAACAATTCTTGGAAGTGACGGTCCCAACGGCGAATGAACGTAAATTGCTCTCGTTGCCAACTAGAGAAAATGTGGTCAGGGTCAGGGGAGTTAGTTACACGGCAGACAATGTGCCGTTTGACTGCTTTGAGCAGGTCTATCCCGCTGGCCAATTTGTGTTTTTCGTATCTGGTTCCCAGAAAAAACACCTGCTTCCATCTCACCAGTTCAGTGACTGGAGTGTGACACCACTGGGCAAAAACTAGAAAAGCCTTGCTAAGTCATTATGCAGAGTATAAGGTCTTAAGCATGACAAATTCTAGTTTTGACACTGAATACCTTGAGTTCGCAGCTAAATCAGGAAAGTTATTTGATCGCGCTAGCGAGATTATTCCTGGCGGTGCCGGTAGTAGTGCGCGCACTCGAAAGTTTGGTTGGAAGCCATATCCAATATTTGTTAAAGATGGCCAAGGTTCACGAATCACTGACGTTGATGGCCACGAGTACATCGATTATTTACTTGGATTAGGTCCCATGATTCTGGGGCACCGAAACCCAGTTGTCACCGAAGCTGTAGTTGATGCGATTAGAACTTATGGAACATGTTTTGGATTACCGTATGAACTTGAAATTGAAGCTGCTCAAAAAGTAGTTGACGCAGTGCCATCGATTGAAATGGTGCGTTTCACAAATTCAGGTTCTGAAGCGGTTGGTTCAGCAGTTCGAATTGCTCGCGCGGTGACAAACCGACGATTAATTATTCGTTTTGAAGGTCACTACCATGGCTGGCAAGACACGGTTTATTGGAGCAACCACGTTGATCCAAAGGAAGCTGGTCCAGCAGATCATCCACGGCCGATTCGGTCAGGTCCTGGCGTGCCCCTTGAATTAGAGCAAACTTTGATCGTTTTAACTTGGAATGATCCAGAAAGTTTTGTTCGAGTAATGAAAGAACGCGGCGATGAAGTTGCTGCAGTTATCACCGAACCTGCTGTATTTAATACTGGCTGTATTTTGCCAGAGCCTGGTTATTTGGAATTGCTTCGAAGCGAAACCAAAAAATATGGCGCATTGCTAATTTTTGATGAAGTAATCACCGGCTTTAGATTTGCCCGCGGTGGCGCTCAAGAGTGGTTTGGCGTAATGCCAGATATAACCACAATGGCAAAAGGTATCGGCGGCGGGTTCCCGGTTGCAGCAATCGGCGGTACCAAGGAAGTCATGAGCATTATTGCTGAAGGTCGCTATTCACACTCTGGTACGTATAACGCAAATGTTGTGCAGTGTGCAGCGGTTAGTGCCACGATGGATTTGCTTGCTGAACCTGGACTTTATGAACGTCAGCGCGCCCTTGGTTTCAGGTTGGCAGATGGCATTACCAAGTTGGCTAATGATGCTGGCTTCCAATCATTTATTGATGGCATTGGTACCGTCTTCCAACTTTGGTTTAGCTCAAACCCAATTAAAAATTGGCGCGATGCTGAAAAATATTCAGATGAAGCAAGATTCACTCAGTGGTACCAAGAAATGCTGAAACGCGGTGTTTTGTTCCACCCAAGCCACTTAGAGAATTTGTTCGTATCCTTGGTACATACAGATCAAGATATCGATCAAACTCTGGAGGCGGCTGCTGATGCGCTTAAGGTTATGGCCAGCCGCTAAAAATAATTTGAATAGTAATAATTTGATTTATTGCGGGCTGGACTTAGGCACATCTGGGTTAAAAGGCGTCCTGATTGATTCAACGGGGCAAGTTGTTGCTCGGGGTCAAGCTAGTTATCAAACAAATCGCCCGGAACTTGGCGCATCAGAACAAAACTCCGGCGATTGGCTAGTTGCCATAAGTGATGTTCTAAGCCAACTTCAAAAAGTTATTCCCGCCAGTAACTGGGCTGGACTTGGGTTATCTGGCATGATTCCAACCCTTGTTTGTTTGGATGAGTCACTAAATGGCGTTGGTAGTGCCATCACTTGGGAAGATAGCCGCGCACAAAGTTTTGGCGACAAATTCCGTGAAGATTTTGGCGATACAAAAATTTATGCCAGGACTGGTCAATGGGTCGATGGTAGATATTTATTGCCGATGTGGCTTCGATTAAAGCAAGTTGATCCGACTCGGTGTGCCAACACTAAGTATTTAGCGGGAGCTAAAGATTTCATTTTTGCCCAGTTCACAGGGAAATTGATCACTGATCCAAGTACGGCTACTGGGTTTGGTTGTTTTGATTTAACCACGGAAAAGTGGATAGATGAACTAATTGAACTTGCTGGAAATGATTTTGCTTTGCCACAAATTCAAGATTCCACTTTTAGTTTGCCTGTCCAAAAAAATATCGCTCAAAAACTTAACTTGCCCTTAGATTTGCCAATTACTCTTGGCGCAGCCGATTCCGTTCTGGGTGCACTAGGAATGGGCGTAATTGCAAAAGGTGACATGGCATATGTTGCCGGCACTAGCACTGTGATTCTTGGCGTGGTTGATCAAATTCAAATCGATCCAGCTCATCGATTCTTGGTTACTCCAATGGCATATCCAGGAACTTGGGGAATTGAAATGGATTTACTTTCAACGGGAAGTGCAATCCGTTGGTTAAGTGGATTACTAAGTTACCCAAATGAATCGGCCGCGCTTGCCGCCGCTGCAAGCGTGCCAAAAGAAGATGCACCGATTTTTCTTCCCTATCTTTCACCAGGTGAGCAAGGCGCGCTTTGGGATCAAACTTTGACTGGTTTAATTTCTGGATTGACCCTTTCTGACAACGCTGCCAGCATCATGCGCGGATTAATTAATGGGATTTTGTTGGAAAGTAAACGTTGCATCCAAGTGCTTCGTGAATTCGGTTGTGACGCAGCCACTCTTCAAGTTGCCGGAGGAAGCGCACTTGATCCATGGTTTAGGCAAGAGTTAGCGAATTCGTGTGATTGTGAAATAGTTGCGCCTACCGATGGCGATAGCGACTACTCTGCAATCGGCGCAGCTATGCTTTGTGGTCACATGGAGTTATTACAATCAAATAACAAAGTAAAAACTAAGCCAAGTTCGCAAAATGGCTGGGAATCTTTACTACATCAATTAGATCAAATCAGAAAACAAAACTTTTAACTGCAAATTTGTGGGCAATTAGATATACATACACACCAAAAAAATATATTTAACAAACTCTCTCAAAGTGCTTGACGCCCTATAAACTCTGTGGTGAACTCTGTACATGGTGAGTATGACAACTTCAGAATCAGAAAATACATTAAGCCGCAGATCCTTCCTTAGAGGTGCTGCCGTAGTTGGCGTTTTGGTATCCGTGCCAGGTGCACTGGCAGCTTGCGCGCCACCTAAGACATCTGGCAGCGCAACTGGGTTACTGAAAGTGGGCTGGAAGAACGACATCGATACGTTCAACCCATTTACAACTGTGACCACTGAAGCTGTCGAAATCCAATCTTTAATCTTCGATAACTTGATGCATTATGGCCTTGATCTAAAACCTGAACCAGGCTTAGCTACCAGTGCTCAAGCCACTGGAAATACCATCACTTACACCCTTAGAGATGGCGTTACTTGGCATGATGGAACTGCGTTTAGTGCCGAAGATGTGGTTTTCACATTCGAAACGATTTCGAAAAACGAACTTGGTATCAATGCCCAGTACTTAGCAGATCTACAGTCAGTAACCAGTCCTGATGCAAAAACAGTGGTCCTTGAATTTAGTCGGCCACAAGCTTTTGATCCAGGCCTAGTAGTTCCAATCGTGCCTAAACACGTTTGGGGAACAAAATCTGCCGATGACATTTCTAAATTTGAAAATGCTGATCCAATCGGAACCGGACCATTTAAATATGAGTCATGGACTAAAGGACAAAGCGTTTCAGTAGTTCGCAATGACAACTGGTGGGGTGAGAAACCAGTTGCTTCTGGAGTTAGCTGGACTATTTACACCAATGATGATTTGCAAGCTCAGGCGTTAAAAAATGGTGAAATCGATATCATCCCGCAGGTTCCACCGACCATATTCACTGGCTTGCAAGGTGCTGATGGAATCAATACCGCAAATCTAGATTCATTTTCGTTCCACCATATTGGAATTAACGTTAGTGCCGAAAAGACTTCAAAGGGCAATCCACTTTTGCTTGATAAAGCAGTTAGACAAGCTTTGGCGTGCGCAATCGATCGTGACCAAATAGTCCAAATTGCATATGCAGGTCTAGCAGTTAAGGCCGCTGGTTTGCTGCCACCTGCTTTTGGAGATTATTTCTTCACGCCAACTGCAGACCAGGAACTAAATAACAATCCTGATAAGGCGAATAAGTTGTTAGACGATGCGGGCTATACCGAAAAAGATGCAGACGGTATT
>JBEGOT010000103.1:0-6367 GCA_041181865.1 Actinomycetota bacterium
CAAGCGGGTAGCCATCGTTCAGCAAATGCAAGCTAAGTTCTATGACGATTGCGCCTACATCATCCCGGTTTATCTAAAGAAACTTCAGGCATATAGAAACGATGCCTGGGGTAATTTCAAAGAAACTCCTGGCGGCATCATCTTCAACTTCACAAGAGATAACTACCTAAAGGCGACTCAAAGCTCCTAAGGTTTATTAATGAAGACTTTGCCAAGTAAAGTCCTGCGATTAGTTATTTCCATATTTGCGGTATGCACATTTAACTTTTTTCTATTTCACTTAATACCTGGCGACCCCATCCGGTTGATAGCTCGAGCGCAGAAGTTAAGCCCTGAAGCGGTTGCCAAAATGCGCAAAGACTTTGGCTTAGACGGCACTTTAGTTGAACAATATTTTGTTTATTTAAAGAATTTGTTGCACGGGGACCTGGGGTTTTCTTTTTCACTTAAGGAAAATGTCAGTTCAGTAGTTTTCCGAGCACTTTCTAATACTTTCTTATTACTAACTGTGTCAACACTTATTGTGGTTTTAGCTGGAATTGCTATTGGTGTTTACAGTGGTTCTAGGTACGGCACGAAAAAAGATTCATCGATCGTTTTAACTTCGTTGATTTTATGGAGTTTGCCAACGTTTTGGGTTGGCATGCTTTTGGTATTCACCTTTGGTGTTTGGTTTGGAATATTGCAAATTTCTGGAATCACCACACCGAATGCAATTTACGGTTCCTATCTTGAATATGTGGCAGATATTGCTAATCACCTGGTCTTACCAACGCTAACCCTGGCGATCGTTGACATTGCATTTTTTATTACAGTTACGCGAACCTCATTAGTAGAAGTGTTAAATGAAGACTTCATGCTAACTGCCCGAGGTAAAGGACTTGGCAGAAGAGCAATTATTTGGCGTCATGGTGTTCGCAATGCACTGCTGCCGGTGTTAACCGCATCTGCGTTATACATAAGTGCATTAGTGGCCGGAGCTATCCAGGTGGAGGTTGTTTACTCCTGGCCAGGTATGGGGCTATTGATGTATAACTCGGTTCTTTCCAGAGATTATCCAGTTCTTGAGGCATGCTTCTTAATCAGCTCGGTTGTAGTGCTTACTGCAAACTTTTTAAGTGACCTGCTTTACCGATTCCTTGATCCTCGAGTTGAGGCGGGGCAATGACCATCGAAGCAATTGAATCAAAGTCGCCAAAAACAATGAGATTACTTTGGCAAGATCCACTTGGACGCTTAGGTCTAATACTTACTGGATTCGTATTTGCGATGGCGGTGGTTGGGCCGATGGTTTTCCCATTTGATTCTGGGCAAGTCGGCAAAGATGCCAGTTCGATTTTGCAAGCACCAAGTAGTGGCCTATTGCTTGGTACCGATGAACTTGGTCGCGATGTCTTTCGACAGTTTTTAATGGGATCAAGAATTTCTTTAGTCGTTGGACTAATGGCGACTCTGATCTCAACTGTCATTGGTGCATCGGTTGGAATTCTTGGTGGTTACTTCCGAGGCAAAACTGATTCAATTTTGATGTCAATTACTGATTTCTTTTTAGTCGTTCCACAGATGCCACTAATGATTGCAATGGGTGCGATCTTTGGTCAAAACCTTTCAATCATTATTCTGATCATTGGGCTTTTAAGTTGGCCGCGAACCGCGCGAATTATCAGGTCACAAACACTTTCGCTAAGAGAGCGAGCTTTCATAGTGCGGGCTAAATCGCTTGGCTCAACAAATTTAAGAATTATTAGAATCCACGTGATCCCACATGTGCTTCCAATGTTGATTTCAAACACTATTTTGGTGGTGGCCGGCGCAATATTGGCTGAGGCGACTTTAGCCTTCATTGGTTTAGGTGATCCAAATTGGATTTCTTGGGGATCGATGTTGCATTTTGCTTTTTCAACCGGCGCAGTTGGTCGAGGCGCTTGGTGGTATTTCATGCCACCGGGCGTAGGTATTTTGCTTGTTGTCTTGGCCTTTACTTTGCTTGGTCATTCCTTTGATCGAATTAAAAACCCACACGGTGGGACAAGTTCATGAAATTACTTGAATTAAATAATGTCTCGATTGATTACCAGCAAGGAACTCAAAAAATACGTGCGGTTGACGACGTTAGCATGTATTTAAATCAAGGAGAATTTCTTGGAATTGCTGGCGAATCAGGTTGCGGAAAGACCACACTTGCTATGTCAATTCCAAAACTATTACCGGCAGCAGCTTCAATTTCAAGTGGATCAATTGACTTCGCTGGTGAGCGAATATCAGATTTTTCTGAAGCCCAACTAAATCAAATTCGCTGGAAAGATATCGCAGTTGTTTTTCAGGGCGCGCTTAATTCTTTAAATCCTGTTCAAAAAATAGTTGATCAGATTATTGAGCCAATCATGATTCATGAACCAGGTATCTCAGAAAAAACGGCAAGTAATCGAGCAGTTGAATTACTTGAACAGGTGGGCATACCTGGTTCAAGGGCAGAGATGTATCCATTTGAATTCTCTGGGGGAATGAAACAGCGAGTAATGATTGCAATGGCACTTGCCTGCAAACCAAAGCTAGTAATAGCCGATGAGCCAATCACCGCACTTGATGTAATGACTCAAGCGCAAATCATGGATTTATTCCGCGTCCTAGCTAAAGATTTTGAACTTTCGCTGATCATGATTTCCCATGACCTATCCGTATTGGCCGAGCTCTGCGACCGGGTTCAAGTTATGTATGCCGGCAAAGTTGCTGAAGTTGGACAATCACAAACTGTATTTGGTTCTCAAGTTGGAGCAAAACATCGCTATACCCAACAGTTACTCAAGTCCTATCCGAATATTCATCAAGAGCGAATCTTTATCGAGGGAATTGCTGGTTATCCACCAGATTTAGCAAAGGTTCAGGCAGGATGCAGGTTTGCCCCAAGATGTGATTTAGCAATTGATAAATGCTTTACTCAGGAACCTGCCCTTATCCAAATTGGCAATGATCATCAAGTTGCCTGTCATTTAGTGCCAGGTGATTCTAAGTGACTGATATGAAACCGCTAGTCCTAAGAGTCAAAGACTTAGTTGTGGACTACAAAGTTAGAAAAAAGAATGGATCAGGAAAATCAGCGGTACATGCCGTTTCCGAAGTAAATTTGGAAATTTATCAAGGTGAAACTCTTGCCCTTGTTGGTGAGTCAGGTAGCGGTAAATCGTCAATTGCTAAGGCGATTATGCGACTTGTACCAATTAGCTCTGGTCAAATTTGGATTGGCAGCGAAGTAGTTGGTCAAGTAAACGAGGTAACGAAATTAACTGGCAAGGCATTGCAAGCAGCCAGGCGAAATTTTCAAATGATTTTTCAGGATCCATATGAATCAATTGATCCAAGGCGAACTGTGCTTGATACTGTCACAGAATCACTTCGCGTAGCTCAAATAGGCGCTGGCGAAAAAGAACGTGAACAAATTGCGCTAAAAGCATTAACTGATGTTGGACTAACCCCGGCTGAACAAATCGGACGACGTTTTGCTCATCAGTTATCTGGCGGGCAACGACAGCGCGTGGCGATAGCGGCAGCCATGGTTGTCAAACCTAGGTTACTTGTGGCCGATGAACCAGTTTCTATGCTCGATGTCTCATTACGTTCTGGAATTTTAAAATTGCTGCGAACTTTAAGTGACGATTTAGGAATTGGCACACTGTTTATTACCCATGACCTGTCTTTGGCATGGATGTACGCAGATGAAATTGCAGTGGTCTATTTAGGCAAAATAGTTGAACGTGGTTCGGCAGAAGATTTAATTGATAGACCGTTACATCCGTATACGAAAGCTTTAGTTTCAGTTATTCCTAATCCAGAATTAAAAGCAGACTCTAAGCGCACTGTATTAATCGGCGAAAGTCCAGATGCGGCTAATTTGCCAAGTGGTTGTGCGTTTCACCCAAGATGTCCGCTTTATCGAGAACTTGGTGAACCAGAAATTTGTCGTACAACTGTGCCAACCTTGCGTGGTCAGGATTACCAAGTAGCCTGCCATCAGGTGAATGCAACTGAATATATGGGGACCAACGTATGAAATTTGAACGCGAACAAGTAGTTCAGTTGCTTAAGTCATTAGTTGAAATCGAGTCAGTCACGCCTTGGCTTATAGCTGATGGCAAAGGTGAACAAGAACAAGCCGAGTTCTTGCGCGACTGGTTGAAAGATACCAATGTTGAAGTAACGCTCGAAGAAGTAGCTGATGGTCGCCCAAACCTCTTAGTTAGATATCGGGGGAATGGCCCAGGTCCAGT
Source organism: Actinomycetota bacterium (assembly GCA_041181865.1). GTDB lineage: Bacteria > Actinomycetota > Actinomycetes > S36-B12 > UBA5976 > UBA5976. Next base: position 4,266 of record JBEGOT010000103.1, read on the forward strand.
CCTTTGCGTAAATGCTCATGCCGACACAGTTGGTTATGCAAACTGGCCGGATCGGGCATTGAAGCCGAAGATAGTTGACGATCAAATGATTGGCCTTGGGGCTGCCGATGACAAGGCAGGTTTAGTTTGTGCGCTGTTAGCAATTAAGGCGCTAGCAGATAACAAAGTTCCGATTAATGGCGAAGTATTAGTGGCAGGTGTCATCGATGAAGAAGGTGTATCGATCGGCAGTGAACACTTAGTTGCAAATCACAAAATGGACTACGCCATTGTTATTGAACCAACTGGATTACCACTTGCAATTACCCAACACCAAGGGTTTGGGTGGATTGACATCATTGTGCATGGCAAAGCAGCCCACGGCTCAGCACCTGGCGCAGGAATTGATGCCATCGTGCACATGGCCTACGTGATTACCAAATTGCATGAACTTGATGAACGGAAATTTGCACCAAATCCAGATCCGTTAAATGGTCGCACGGTATTTCATACCGGCACTATTAACGGTGGAACCGACTATGCCACCTACCCAAGCAAAGTTGTTTTAGGTATTGAGATTGGTTCACAACCAGGTGAAACTTTGGCGAATCGAATCACTGAAATCGAACAAATATTTGATGAAGTCAAAGTGCAATTCCCAAATTTCCGCGGGGAAATCGATGTGAAATTAAACCGCAACCCTTTTGTTGGCAGTGGTTTTGAACCACTTTTAGATGCGATGTCAAAGGCAAGTACCGCAGTAATTGGAAAGCCGATGCAAACTATGGGCGAAAACGCCTGGACTGATGCTGCTTTGATGCAAGAAGCTGGCGTTGCTACGTTGCTGGTTGGCCCTGCCGGCGGTAATTACCATGCAGTGGATGAATGGGTATCGATTTCTGAAGTAGTGTCGATGACAGAGATTTTGTATTTAACTATCGTCGATCTATTGGGGTAACCGGTGAACTTGGCAGAACTTGAGAAAGTTACTCAAGTTTTAAAACAATTTTCCACTGATTTGATGGCAAGTTCGCCACTTCCTGGTGGCACAGTTGCATTGATTACCAAAGATGGTGTTGCTCAAAGTTTCGCCTTTGGTCATAGCGAAATTTATTCAGAAACCCCAACGAAACTAACTGATAAATACGAAATTGGATCAATCAGCAAGGTCTATACCGCGCTAGCAATCTTTGCGTTAATTGAAGATGGCAAAGTCAAATTAGATGACCAAGTTACAAAATTTCTTCCATGGTTTGTTGCTGGGATTCCAGATGGTCCAGTGACGATAAGCCAGCTGTTGTCACATACGGCTGGGTTTGTTCTAGGTTCTGATCATTTGCCAGATGAATTAGCTCAAGTGTTCGATATGCGCAATTGCCGCCGAGCTGGAATTGGCAACTTTCATTATTCAAATCTTGGTTTTATGGTGCTTGGTCAAATTATTGAATCAATCACTGGAACTTCTGTTGGCCAATTTCTAAAACAGCGAATCTTGGATCCGATGGGCACCTCTGATGTAAGAGTTCCAGTTGTCACCTCCGACCTTGACTCGATGGCAGTTGGTCATTGGCCTAAATTTGATCAATTGCCATGGCGACCAGGTGATCCACTAGCGCACGCCCCATGGTTTGAAATTGCATGTGCTGATGGAAATATCGCAGCAAATGCCAACGAGTTAGCCGCACTTGCGGTTTTGATTTTTAACCAGGGCAAAGTCGGCAGTCACCAAGTTTTAAACCCAGAGTCCATTAATTCTCTTTGTTCGGCTGTGGCGCCAACCGGCGAACCATTAGTCAAATGGGGTAATAGTCCTGGCGCTCAATCTAGCCGCTATGGACATGGAATAAATGTTGAAAGCATCTCAGGTAATCACGTTGTAACCCATGGTGGGGGAATGGTTGGCTATTCAACCTTCTTCATGGCAGATATTTCTGCAGGTGCTGGCATTGCCGTGTTAACAAATAGCAATGGTGAGTATCCGGCTGCGCAATTGATTGCTCGAGTTGGACATAGTTTGATGTTAAATGCGCAGGCTCAAATTCCAGATCCCGATAGTCGAGTAAAGCCCGCTGAATTAACTAGAAATCAACTTGGAACTTTTTATTCAGGTGACTTAGTTTTGG
>JBEGOT010000104.1:0-10451 GCA_041181865.1 Actinomycetota bacterium
TCACCTTTAATCTTCTTGGCACCTTCAAGGCGAATTCCAGCCAGAACATTTTCTTTAATAGTCATTGTTGGGAATGGGTTAGGTCGCTGGAAAACCATACCAATTGACCTGCGCACGCTAACTGGATCTACGCCAGCACCGTAAATGTCTTCACCATCAAGTGCAACAGTTCCTTCAACGCGTGCGCCTGGAATAACTTCGTGCATGCGGTTGATAGTGCGAAGCACGGTTGACTTGCCACAACCTGAAGGTCCGATGAATGCGGTTACAGACTTTGGTTCAACGGTTAATGAAACATCAGCTACTGCACGGAAACTTCCGTAGTAAGCATTCATATTTCTGATGTCGATGCGTTTCATTGTTATGCCTTCGGTGCGTAGTAGCGGGCGATTAATTTAGCTGAGCCATAGAACAGAACCACTAACAAAATAAGGGTTAGGGCACCTGACCAGGCACGATTGATTGATGGATCAGTACCACTTGCAATTTGATCCCAGACAAATGTTGGAAGAGCTGCCTGCGGTCCAGTAAATGGATTTGAGTTGATTGATTGTGAAAGGAAAGTTGTTAGAAGAAGCGGTGCAGTTTCACCTGCAACACGTGCAACCGCCAACATCACACCAGTGATGATGCCGCTAATTGCAGTTGGCAAAACCACTTTCACAATTGTTTTCCACTTTGGAATACCTAGAGCTAAAGAAGCTTCGCGCAAGTCATTTGGAACCAAGCGAAGCATTTCTTCAGAAGTTCTAATAACGACCGGCAACATCAAAATTGTTAGAGCAAGAGCAGCAGCAAAACCTGAGCGCTCAAGTCCAAGAGTTAAGACAACTGAAGTGAAGATAAATAAACCAGTAACAACCGATGGGACACCGGTCATCACATCGACAAAGAAACTAACAACTTTTGGAAGTCTTTTTCCGCTTGCATATTCCACCAGGTAGAGCGCACATAAGATACCGATCGGAACAGCAATCAAAGTTGCGATCCCAACTTGTTCAAGTGTTCCAAGAATTGCGTGGTAAGCGCCGCCGCCTGGACGAAGTGGACTTGCAGATTTCATTGAGTAACTAAAGAACTCAATATTTAAGACTTTGTATCCGCGACTAATGACTTCCCACAGAACTGAGAAGATTGGTGCTGCAGAAGCTATGAAGAATGCGTACATAAAAGTTGTAGCCAGGCGGTCAACTGCGAATCTTCGACCTTCAACTGCAAAACTCACACCCGTTTGAACTACTACATAAAGCACAACTGCAATGAGTCCGCCAAAAAACAAACTTGAAATAATTCCAGCGAACTTCAATCCAAATCCAATTGCTAACGAAAGTGCAGCCAGTGAAATTGCAAATGACTTTGGCAGGGTAGGGCGCGTTAATTGAGTGCTCATACGGTGAATTCCTTGCGACGAGCAATAACCGCGCGAGCAATCGAGTTAACCGCGAGAGTGATCAAGAAAAGAACTAAACCTGAAGCAATTAGTGCCGCTAGTCCATTTGGTCCTGCTTCATTCCACTTGAGAGCAATGTTTGCAGCAAAGGTGGTTCCACCTGGCTCGGTGATGTGGATGTTGATTTCAAATAGTGCAGAAAGAATCAATGCAACCGCAATTGTTTCGCCAAGAGCGCGGCCAAGACCAAGCATCGCTGCGCTGATCATGCCTGAACGACCATAAGGAAGCACCGCAAGTTTGATCATTTCCCAACGTGTTGAACCAAGTGCAAGAGCAGCTTCAATGTGAGAACGAGGAACCTGTTTAAACACTTCGCGAGAAATCGCGCCAATTGTAGGTAGGATCATGATTGCAAGAACTACCCCAGCAACAAACAGACTCTTTGTGTAAAGGTCTGTTCGGTTTTCAAAAATTGGGATGAATCCAAGATTGTTATCAATCCATTTAGTCAAGCCATTCATGCGTGGCATTAAGAACTGTAATCCCCACAAACCAAAAATGATTGAAGGAACAGCAGCAAGTAGATCCACCAAAAATGCCATTACTCCGGCAAGTTTCTTTGGTGCGTAGAAATTAATAAATAAAGAGGTACCGATGGCGATCGGTACCGCGATCGCCATAGCAATCAATGCAGCGGTAATTGTGCCAAATCCTAGGGCAGCAATGCCAAACTTAGGCGGATCCTGGTCTGGGAACCAAGTTACTTCAGTTAAAAAATTTGCGGTGTTATTTGAAAATGCAGGGATGGCTTTTGCAAGCAAAAAAAGACCGATACTTGCCATCAAAACTAAGACAAATATTCCAGAACCGGTTGTGATCGCTGTGAACACTTGATCGCCGCGGCGCTTTGGTGCGTCCGACTTCATTTAGCCAGTCCCTTCCCCATGGATTTGCTATTGATAGTTTCCCACTAGACCTTTTGGTATGCAGTCGTTGGGTCAAAAATAGGGCGGGATCGAGAGGTTGATCCCGCCCTATTTTTCTTCAGTTTTAGGAAATTGCAGCTACTGCGGCGCGAACCTTAGTTAGCAAGTCTCCTGAGATTGGCACGTAACCGATGCTTGAAAGCATGCCTTGTGCTTCATCTGATGATGTGTATGTAAGGAAGGCCTTAGTTAGTTCTAGTTCTTCTGCGGAAAGCCCTTTTTCACAGGTGATTTCGTAGGTGATTAGAACGATTGGGTAACTAGCGCCATCTGCAATGGTGCGGTCAACGCTTAGTGCTAAGTCATTTCCAGTGCCCTTGATTGTTGCACCTGCGATTGTCTTAGCTGCAGCCTCAGAAGTAGCTTCAACTGCACCGCCACCGTTATCAACCTTTGCAGCCTTTAGGCCCATGGTCTGAACGAATGAAAGTTCAACGTAACCGATTGAGTTTGGAGTGCTCTTCACTGAAGATGCAACGCCATCGCTACCTTTGGCACCTTGGCCACCAGTAGCAACCCAGTCTTTTCCACCTTCAAGTGTGTAAGCAGTTGGGGCTGCAGCAATTAACCACTTGGTGAAGTTATCAGTTGTACCTGATGAATCTGAACGGTGGAATTGTGCGATAGATGCATCTGGAAGTGTTACACCTGGATTGATTGCAGCAATTGCTTTGTCATTCCATTTTGTAATTTTGCTTGTGAAGATTCCAGCAGCAACATCTGGTGTAAGTGTTAGTGATTCGACACCTTCGATGTTGTAAGCAAGTGCAATTGCTCCACCAACCATTGGAATGTTAATTGCATTTCCAGTCGCACAACGTGCAGCTGCGGCAGCAACTTCATCTTCCTTTAGCGCTGAGTCTGAACCAGCGAAAGCGGTTTGCTTGTTAATGAAATCTTTTATGCCTGCTCCAGAACCATTTGCCTGGTAATCGACAGTTACGCCTGAGTTAACAGTTTGGAATGCAGTGATCCATTCCTGAATTGCATTCTTTTGTGCACTTGAGCCAGAAGCTTTTAATGAACCAGTTAGACCTGAGTCACTGGCTGCACTGTCTGCAGGGCCATCAGAACCACATGCAGAAAGTGTCAAAGTTGCAGCAACTAGTGTTGCCACGATTGCGGACTTGGTGAATTTCACCTTAACGTCTCCTTTTCAACGAGCTGTTTGATTGAAAAGTAAGTGTTCAATGGAAACGGAAACTAGCCCCCAAGTGAATAGCAGGTTAAATATTTAAGGTTTTTGACAGTATTTAATGAATATGTCGTTCCACGTGGTGAACTTTGCCCAGGTTTTTGGCATCTCGGTGGAAAATCACCATTGATCCAGGGGTTAAGGATGAATCAAAGGTCTTTTTTGATGGATTTTCGACCTCAAAGGTTTCAGTTAGGGATTGCATGACCGTTGGCATTACTGGGCGATGGGTACACAGTGCAACTGCCTCATCTGTCGTAGCAAGCTGGGCAACGCGCGTTTGAGCCTTTTTAGGATTTTCTTTATGGCGTTCTTCGCTAAGTGTTGGCTCTAAATGAATCGCAATACTTCTGGCGCTTGCATACGGGCCAACCGTATCCCGGCAACGCCTGGAGTCAGAAGTGTGCAATTGATTTATCCCAAAAGCTGCAAGTGCTGGAACGAGCACGCCTGCTTGCATGCGACCAACTGCTGTTAAAGGACGACTTGCATCAACTTCAGCTAAACCATCTTTTGAAACAATCCACTCGGCACGCTTTATTGCTTGTGTGTGACGCATGACAATAAATGGTGATGTCTGCACAGATTGCGCAGCAATTTCTATCATTTCTTTGTCGTGCTCATAAGTTAAAAGGTCTTTTGCTTTTTTGAGCGGCAACCATTTAATTTGATCAACTTCATCATTGGGTACAAATTCGCCACCTAGTAACTGGGCATTCCAGTAGTAGGCATCTTTAGTTGCATTATTTTTTGTGTAGTGCGCGGTTGGAAGCGGAATACCAAGTTGAATTGCAAATCCTGTTTCTTCGCGAACTTCACGAATTGCAGCACCAACTAAATGCTCACCTGGATCTAATTTCCCTTTCGGAAACGACCAGTCATCGCGGTAACCGCGATGAATCAATAAAAATTCTTTTTCTCCCGAGTTATCTCTGGTAACAACTGCTCCGGCAGCAATTATGTGTTTATCGCTCACCTAGGCCGACCTTATTTAAAAGTGAATTAAGCATTCGTGGTGTTGGATTATCGATTGCTGATTTTGTGATTGGATGGTTATTAATCAAGAATTCTTGATAATCAACCAATGGTTCACCATCTTCATCCAAATGCCGACGAAGCCATCGATTATCTGGTTGTAATTCCCAGGCAGAAACACCGTCTGAGAAAGCTAGGTCCAGTACCTGAACAATAGAGGAAGCTTCAGGGTTCTTAATTTCAACCAAAGCTTCAACGCGGCGATCAAGGTTGCGGTGCATTAGATCGGCAGAGCCGATCCAAACTTCTCGATTTCCAGCATTTGTAAATTCATATATGCGACTGTGTTCAAGGAAGCGACCCAAAATACTTCGGACCCTAATATTCTCAGAAAGTCCTGGTACACCAGGCTTAAGCGAACACATTCCTCGAACTAAGATTTCTATTTTTACTCCAGCGCAACTTGCGCGATAAAGGGCATCCATAACGGTTTCATCCACTAATGCATTGCACTTAATTCGAATCCCCGATGTCAATCCATTCCAAGCATGGGCAGCTTCGCGATTAATTTTTTCAACCAGAGTGTTTCTTAGTTCTTTTGGAGCAACAATTAGTTTCTTAAAACTTCCTTGAACTCCATAGCCAGAAAGTAAATTAAATAAACTGGCAACATCTTCACCGATCTTTGGATCAGTGGTGAGTAATCCGTAATCTTCATAATTTCGTGCAGTTTTCGGATTGTAGTTACCTGTACCGATGTGAACGTAGCGATTTAATTTCCCAGAATCATTTCGCACAACTAAACAAAGTTTGGCGTGAGTTTTAAGTCCAACGATTCCATAAACAACGTGAACGCCAGCTTCTTCTAGTTTTCTAGCCCAGTCGATGTTATTTCGCTCATCAAATCTAGCCTTGATTTCAACGACTGCAAGTACTTGCTTGCCACTTTGTGCTGCGGTTATTAGCGCATCAACAATCGGTGAGTCACCAGATGTTCGGTAAAGCGTTTGTTTGATTGCCAAAACATTTGGATCGACAGCTGCTTGCTCTAAAAATAGCTGAACACTTGTTGAAAATGAATCATATGGATGATGGAGCAAAACATCTCTGTGGCGCATTACCTCAAGCACATCTGGTGCACTTGAGGTTTCAACTTCGGCTAATGCAGTACTAGTGCGTGAAACGAAAACGGGTGCACTTAAATCGTCGCGATCTAGTTTGGCTAATTCCATCAAAGACTTAAGTTCAAGTGGTCCGGTTAAGCGAAATACCTCATTTTGCTCAACACCCACTTCACTAATAATCAGTTCAAGAACGTGCGGATCGATTGAGTTCTCAACTTCTAGACGAACTGGCGCACCAAATCGGCGACGACTTAGTTCTTTTTCTAGTGCATGAAGCAAATTTTCAGCGTCATCTTCTTCAACTTCAAGTTCCTCGTTTCGCGTAACTCGAAATGTGTGATGCTGAAGAACTTCCATACCTGGAAAGAGCATGTTCAAGTGACCAGCGATGACATCTTCAAGAGGGACGTAACGTTCTTTTGAAACTTCATAAAATCGTGGAATCGATGCAGGAACTTTAACGCGTGCGAATAATTCGTTTTCAGTTTCAGGATTTCGAACCATCACTGCCAAATTCAGCGACAAACCTGAGATGTATGGGAATGGATGAGATGGGTCAACAGCAAGGGGAGTAAGTACAGGGAAAATTTGGTCAGCAAATAACTGACTCATGCGTTCGCGTTCTTCGACAGTTAACTCTTCCCACCGGAGTATTTCGATACCGTTTGCCACAAGTGAAGGCATGATCGAATTATTAAAAGTGGCTGCTTGATCGCGCATTAACTCATAGCTTTGAGCCAATATTGCTTGCAATAGATCTTTTGGCTGCATTCCGCTGGAATCTTTTTTGGCCATGCCAGTTTCGATTCGGCGTTTAAGCCCAGCAACTCTCACCATGAAAAATTCGTCCAAGTTACTGGCAAAAATAGAAATGTACTTAACTCGTTCGATTAATTCCATGTTTTCGTCTTGGGCAAGTTCCAAAACTCTTTTATTAAAGGCAAGCCAGGAAAGTTCTCGGTTCAAAAACCGATCCTGCGGCAGGTTTACTGCCGGAGGCTGGGATGCCATTAAGTCCGTCATAGTGGCTTTAGCCTTACACATTTTGGTAAACAACTGATATCCCATAGTTTTCCAATGGGTTAATCACATATTCTGTGCGCTTTTGCCCCCATAAATAATGTAAGAATCTATTTATGACTCGGCAGATCGTTGTTATGGGTTCTGGTGAAACCAGTCCAACCATGGTTACACCGCATCAACAAATTTGGTCAGATTCCAAGGCGGATCCAAATTCGACCTACTTTTTAGATACACCATTTGGATTTCAAGAAAATGTTGAAGAATTAACCAGTCGAATTTCAGATTACTTTGCCAATTCAGTTGGGATAGCAACAAAGCCTATTCAGCTTCGTCGCGTGGCCGAAAGTGCAACAAATGTTGCAAGTGCGGTAAATCAATTGCGAGATGCGAAATGGGTTTTTGCGGGCCCTGGATCGCCAAGTTATGCACTAAAAGTTTGGCGGGAAACTGGTGTTGTCCAACAATTAGAAAAAGTATTGGAACAGGGCGCATTAATTTTCGCGTCAGCTGCTGCATTAACACTTGGTACTAAAACAATTCCTGTTTATGAAATTTACAAAGCTGGTGAAGACCCATACTGGCTTGATGGTTTAAATATTTTGCAAAAGTTCACTGGCCTAGATGCAGTAATCGTTCCGCATTTTGATAACGCAGAAGGTGGAACGCACGACACTCGTTTTTGCTACATGGGTGAACGTCGATTGCGATTGCTTGAATCACAATTGCCTGAATCAACCTTCATCATCGGAATTGATGAACATACCGGTGTTAGTTTTGATTTAGAAAATGAGACAGTAAAAGTTTTTGGTCGCGGAAAACTAACTATTCGCAAGGGTGAACATACTTGGGAATTATTAACAGGTAATTCGGCAACATTTTCAGAACTTGTAGAACATGGTGGGGTTAAGCGAAATGTAGCGACTTCTCCGATTCACTTACCTGCAGCACCTGATGCAGTTGAAGAATTATTAAATAGTGGCCAAGTTTTAGATGCTGTAGATGCACTCCTTGAGCTAGATGATCTGGATCGAGATTTAGAAACAAGGGCAATAGTTCATGGATTGATCACAAGACTTGGCCAAATGGCAGCCAGCCCAAAAGTTGATATTAATAATGTCGTTGGCCCTTACATTGAAATGCTCTTGCAAGCTAGACAAGCTGCGCGGTTAACTGGACGCTGGGATGAAGCAGATGAAATTCGAGATCGCTTAACTTCGCTAAAGGTGACAATTAAAGATTCTGCAGATGGTTCAACTTGGGAAATTGACGCAAATTGAACCATGGCCCAATTGCTTTAGTTGGCTCTGGTGAATATTTGCCAGTCATGGCAGAAATTGAATCTGAATTAATTTCAGGTCGAGGAAATAAATATATTCAGATCCCAACCGCTGCTGCCCTTGAAGGGGAAAAATCTTTAAATTACTGGAGAGATCTTGGTATTTCGCAGGCAAACAGAATTGGCGCGCAAGCTGTTCCGCTTCTAATCAAAGATAGTGACGATGCAAATAATGAATCGCTTGCAGCACAAATAGAGGGCGCTGGACTTATTTATTTTTCTGGCGGTAATCCACATCACCTGGCAAATACCTTGCGCGAATCAAAAGTTTTGAATGCCGTGTTAGATGCCTGGAAAAATGGCGCAGCCTTAGCCGGTTGCAGTGCTGGGGCAATGGCAATTGCCAATCACATTCCTGAGATCAAAACTTTGGGGACGACAATTACTCAAGGGTTTGCTTTGTTGCCAAATGTTCGAGTAATTCCACATTTTGACCGAATGTTTATGTCAGCATTCAGTCGGTTTGTTAAAGAAGATTCAATTACTGTTCTTGGCATTGATGAACATACTGCACTTGTTGGTGGGTTAAACGAGTGGCAAGTAAAGGGCATTGGCACGGTAACTGTATTTAAAGATGGTCAGAAAGAAATATTTTCTTCTGGGCAAACACTATTTTTGGATTAAGCCTGGAACATTACGTCGGTATCCCAATGAGCAAAACCGATGCTTTCATACAACTTCACTGCAGCGGTATTATCTCGATCAACATAAAGCATGGCCGCAGCTAAGCCTTCGGCACGTAAGTATTCAAGGCCGGCAATTGCTAATGCTTTTCCAAGTCCAGTTCCACGCATTTCTGGGGTAACACCCAAAACATAAATTTCACCGATTGCTGGGTGGCCAATCGAATTTCCATGGATCTTTGTCCAGTTGTAACCGGTGAAATTTCCCATTTCATCTGTTGCAATTAAAAATCCGCCTGGATTAAACCAAGATTCACTTAGCCGAATGTTTAGACCTGATTCATCAAGTCGACCTTGCTCTGGGTGGGCTGCGAATACTTTTGCATTAAGCGCGAGCCAATTCGTATTATCTTTTCCTGCTTCGAAACTCTTAATTTGGTAATTATTTGGAAGCTCAAGCTTTGGCAACTCTGCATAAAGTGATCTGCGCATTTGCCAAAGCTCGCGAGCCTTGGTGAAACCTAATTTTTTTGCAAGAGCGTAAGCACTCATTAATTCACCGTGTGCCCAGAGCCGCAAGCGATTGTCGTGCAATCTATTCATCGCAAATTCGACAAGTTGAGTTCCAATTTTTTGACCACGAAACTGTGGTTCAACAACTACTTCAACAACGGGCCCAGAAACTTCGTCACTTTTATCTAGGTGTAGATAGCCAACAAGCTGACCAGCCTCGGAAGTAGCCAGAATATGTTCATCGAATTTACCGTCACCTAAATTAATGTGAATCAGCACATGCTCTGAAAGAGGTGCCATTTCATCAACCAAAGTTGCGGCATTTACCAATTTTTTTATTTGAGAAATTTGGTCAGCTGATAATTTTTCAAAAACTGAAATAGAAATTTGCATTAGCAGCAATTAAATATTTGCTGAGACTGATTCATGATCAGCAATTGGGGAAGTGACAAATCGGTAACCAACATTTCGAATCGTACCGATTAGGTTTTCATTTTCTGGACCAAGCTTTGCCCGCAAGCGCCTGACGTGAACGTCAACCGTTCTAGTTCCACCGAAGTAATCAAAACCCCACACTTCTTGAAGAAGATGGTCGCGAGAAAATACTCGCCCTGGATGCTGGGCTAAAAACTTCAGTAATTCAAATTCTTTGAAAGTTAAATCCAAAGTCTTATTACGAAGTTTTGCAGAGTAAGTAGTTTCATCGATCACTAATTCGCCAGCTTTAATTTCACCTGTTGCTGCAAAAGTTTCTTCAACCTGGTTTCTGCCAACTGCAAGCCTAATTCGGGCATCGATTTCAGCAGGGCTTGAAGAATCCAGAAGAACGTCTGTTAAACCCCATTCATGGTTGACTGCAGCCAGCCCACCTTCAGTGGTAATCAAAATAACCGGTGAAGTGTTTCCAGTTGTTTCCATCAATCGACAAAGACTTCGAACAGCAGGAAGATCAGTTCGACCATCTACCAAAATCACATCGGCAGCAGGTGCAGTGATTAGCGCAGTCGGTTCAGGTGACATCACTTTAATTTGATGACTTAGTAATTCAAGACCTGGAAGCACTGAACTAGACGGGGTAAGTGCGCGGGTTAAGAGCAGAACTTGTGCCATGTTCACCCGCTTAATTTCGCTTAAGCCAAAAGTTTACTCAGTATTTATTGCAAGCGCTAAGCCGAGTATTTATCGTAGATAAATACCGTGAACAACTAGAGCAAATGGGCCAGAGATTCCAAAACTTCATTACGTTTTGGTAGCCCGCTAGCTTTGCCGCGGATCGTTCCGCG